>JAISCT010000050.1 GCA_031265355.1 Oscillospiraceae bacterium
TCCCCACCGCTCATGCGAGCGGTGACATGGTATCACGCTCTCTGTTCCAGGGCTTGTACTGTTTCAATCCACACCGCTCATGCGAGCGGTGACCCTCGAAGGCCAGGATAATCCGGATACCGGTCCGTTTCAATCCACACCGCTCATGCGAGCGGTGACCTTTTTTAGGATAAAACCCAGCAGGACGAGCACGGGTTTCAATCCACACCGCTCATGCGAGCGGTGACCTCCGCCGCGTGTCTAGATGAGCTGGTAGAACAGACGTTTCAATCCACACCGCTCATGCGAGCGGTGACCAAATGGTTTTTGTGTTTGGTGGGACGCCAGAGACGTTTCAATCCACACCGCTCATGCGAGCGGTGACCTTAAAAATAGCGCGACTCGTCGCGGGCATAACGTTGTTTCAATCCACACCGCTCATGCGAGCGGTGACCTGCAAAACTGCACAAAAAAATTCCCTTGCGTACAGTTTTGCTCTGCGGAGTGCACAAGTTTCTTCTGTGCACTCTAAAGTACATAGTTTATTATACAGACAAAACACCACAAAATCAATCCTTTTTTGGTGCGAAGCGTCCGGGTTTTTGATGTTCGCTTGCCTTTCGCACCGAGAGATTGAGCATGTCCGGAGGCGTGTAACGCCTGCCCGCTTTCGCCGTCGCGTCTGCCCCGAGTGAGATGCCGCCGTTGTTTGGTAGATATGTCGCCTACCTGAGGGTTGCTCATGTGATGGTAAATTTTTACATATCTCAACAATTCTTCACACAGACGGCCTCCGGGTTGTGCCGGAGGCCGTCTGTGCGTATGAGGAGCAAGCAGGAGGGCGCCTTGTGCGCCTCCGTCGATGAAATCATAGACCAATGCGGTCTTTGGCCACAGGTCGGGATGCTAACTGATGGCCCCGGTGCGTGTCAGGGAGAAGTCGTCAAAGGTGAGCCAGGCGTCGCCGCCTCGGGTGTTCTTGAGACCCACTCTTGCGGTGCCGTTGGTGACGGGCACGTCGGCCAGCTCGACGCGGATCCATGACAGATAGCCATCCAATTGGGTGACAGACTGCGCGTGCCGCTGGTCTCCTGTCTCTAGGAAAAGCTCCAGCACACCGCTGCTTCCGTACTTGTCCCCCTCAAGCCAGCAGGTCAGCGTATAGGTCCCCGGCGTCAGGTTGTTCACCGTCTGATATGTCTCGCCCTCGGAATTGTTTGCACCGCTGCTGTAGTAGTTCACCATGTAAGAACCGTCATGCGCCTCCGACGCCCGGTTTGTCCGGGTGGCGCTGCCGCCGTAAGTCCAGACGCCGGTGCTCTCAAAGCTCGGATTCGCCAGCAGGTTGACGAGTACAGGCGTCACCGTGACGGTTACCTGGGCTCGCAACGACGTCTCGGCTACAGTGCCATCGATCGTGAATGTGCCCGGTTCGGCCAGCAGCGCCGCATCGTAGACATTCCATGTCACGGCGACCTCCCGCCGACCGCCGTCGGCGTACAGCGCAGCGACGGTCGCCGGCAGCACGGGTACGGCGCCCTGTTCGACACTGACGGCAGCCTCCGCCAGGGAGATCACGATGTCACTGTCCCCCGGGAAGAGACGGTTCCATGTGGCAAGCGAGGGCAGCGCGCGGCCCGCGAAATCAAAGTAGGCCTGGTTCGCCATGACAATGTTGGTGGTGCCGGCGGCCCAGCCGGAACCCATCCGCGGCGTGGGTATCCACGCCGGTTCCCAATAAAATACGCCGAGGCCCTTGTTTTCTGGAAGCTTTGCGACTACCTGTGACACCGCGCGAAGCTCGTCGGCCTGCCCCTGCGGAGAAACGGGATAGTCGTGCCCATAGCTGCGCGCTGTGTTCAGCGCCGACTGGTTGAATGTGTTGCCGAGTCGCGGGCCGCCGCCTGCCCCGCCTGGATACGGCGAGGTGCCGTCCATCGTGAAACCCCAGCCCGTCTCAGCAATAACAACGTCCTTGCCAAACTCGGTGGTCATCGCCGTGAGAGTCGCCGTGATGTCCGCTACCGAGCGGTGCCAGTAGGGATAGAAGGAAGCGCCCATTATGTCGTAATCCACGTTGTTGCGCTGTAACATAGTCGCCCGGCTCCGGTAGAGACTGGTGTTGTGACCGTCGGCCAGGTGATACATGACCTTGACGCGCTTATCCGGATCGCCGTTGTTCGGATCCACATCGCGCACCGCGCGGATGCCCGCCTTGACCAGCGCGACATGACTTATCTCATTGCTCGACGACCCCGTGGGCCGGCCGGCCGTGATGCCGCCCCAGGTTCCGTCCGGCCTCATCTCAGAGTACATGAAGCCGCCGTTTGTCTCATTGCCAATCTGAACCATCTCCGGCAGGCAGCCCGCGTCCGCAAACGCCTGGAGCGTCTCTCTCGTGAAATCATATACCGCGTCGCACAGACCGCTCAGCGTGGGGATCTCCGTCCAGTCGGTCGGTTTGATCTGCCGGCCCGGGTCCGCCCAGGTGTCGCTGTAGTGGAAATTGAGCAGCACCTTGAGGCCGAGCGCGTGGGCCTTCTTTGCGATGATGAGGTCCACCTCCCGGTCGTTGAGACCGCCGGCACCGTGGCTTGGGGGCGCCTTGGAGACATCATTCCAAAGCCGCAGGCGAATCCAGTTGGTTCCGTGTTTTTTCATGATTGCCAGCGCATTCGAGATCTCGTCGCCCTCGATCAGCTTTCGGGCGTCCATATCGAAATATTCTCCGCCGGCCTGGACGATCGTCCAGAGGCTTGAGACGTCCATACCCCGGATAAAATCATCCTCGCGGTCCTTCAGTTCGGAGATCGGCGTCACAGAGATGGGCGCCTGAAAGGCTGCATACCGCTCCAAGTCTACATATGTGTGGAGCACCTGGGCCTCCGCGGTGAGCGGCGCCAAGCTCTCCGCGTCCCACGCGAAGGCCCTGACCTTGCTGCCCAGCACAACATCCGACGCCTGCAAGACGACCTCGCCGGACGATTTGGGACCGACTTCAGCGATCTGCGGCTGGACGTCGAGCAAACGCCACGCGGCGTCGTACACCGCCAGCAGGCACGCCACCCGGGCGACTTCGGCTGTCTCGTTGCGCACTGTGTAGACGGCCGTGTCCTCCGCGCCGCTTCGCACGAGTGAAACGGCGGCGGTGACAACGGGCTCCGGCGCCACCGTGACACGGGCCTCCACGGCGCTCATGTTGCCGGTACCCTCCGCGACGCCGATCACCGTAAAGGCACCCACGTCATCATAGGCCGCCGCCGGCACATCCTCCCAGAGAACCGGCACGTCGGTGGCCGCACCCATCGCGATGTCGAGGTTCCGAACGGTGGCGGGCAGCGCCGGCGCGCGCCCCGGATAGGTCGTCACATGGACGCCGCTCTCCACAACATTTGTCGCGAAGGCGTCTTTGAAGACTTTCATCGAAGCGTACGGCTGCCGGTTGGTCCCCGAGTTCACGAAGTTGACGGGGCCGTACTGTCCCTGACCCGAACCCGCCCATGTCCAGATGCCCTGGCCGACGTTGTTCGGCACATTGTTGATGATGGTCATGATGCCGATGAGGTCTTCGCCCTGCGACTGGACACTCGCCGTGAAGCCGGTCGGGTGATTGGGGTCGCCGGTCGTCTGCCCCGTGAGCCGCGGGGAGCACTCGGAGATGTTGAGCTTTGTATGGGGCAGATATCGATTGATCTCCACCAGATTGCGCTCAAGCTGTGCATAGGAACCGTGCCAGTCCGGATAATAGGAGATGCCGATGCGGTCCGCATAACTGCCCATCGCATCCAGACGTTTCGTAATCTGTGTGATGAACTCCATGACCCGAGGGAACTGGTCCCGCTCGGGGATAGGCACTTTGTTGTTGCCTTCCACCACATTGAACGCGCAGTGGATTTCCGTCTCGATGGCGACCTCATACTCCGCCTCGACCGCGCGGATCGCCTTGATCCCCGCGTCGACCAGACGCGCGAGGCGCGCGAAAGAGTCCAGATACTGCTGGTACTGCTCCGGCGTCACTTCATCCTCGTGCCAGTATTTCCAGATGATACCGCCGCCGAACTCATCCAGATATCCAGTCCCCGACGGGTTGCTGGCACCGTTGATGTCCCGCCACTCCTTGCCCCACATCATGCCGTTTGTGATCTCGTTGCCGATGGCTACGATGGTGGGCGCCGTGCCCTGTTTCACAAGATCGGAGATCGTCTTGTGGGTGAAATCATACGTGGCTTTCACCAGCTCGTCAAACGAGAGGGCGTTCCATGCCGCCGGCTTGGGCTGGTGCTGTGGGTCCGCCCAGGTGTCGGCATAATGGAAATCGATCGCGAGTTCGAGACCGGACCCCGTGACATAGGGCGCCAGCTTCAGCGTGTTCTCCGGGCTGCAGTTTGTGGCCGCGCTGCTCGTTGGCGAATTCCAGATACGCAGACGGTTGACCGACCAACCCAGATCCTTCGCAAGACCAAAGATGTTGTTTCCCGTAGCGGGGTCGGAGGTATTCAACACACCGCCCCGATACCCGGGCGCCGGCGGGTTGTTGTTTGCGTTGTAATCGTAACTATTACCGTTGTTGCTGCCGAGTTCCGACATATCGGACCCGTTTTTCAGATCGCCGCGCAGGTAGTTTATCACCGCAAACTCCCGGATCCCGAGTCGCTGGCCGCCGGTGAACGTCACTTTGAGATAACGAAGACCCGCGTATGTAAACAGATCCGTAAAACCGCCGGCCGGCCGTGTGTTGCCCGTGCGGTCCGACAAAACAGCCCAATGTTCGCCGTCCGACGAGCCCTCCAAACAGTACCGATAAACCGCGTCCGCGTCCGTAAAGACGATCTCCGTCTTACGCACGGCGTCATAGGTCCCGCCCAGGTCGATCAGAAACCATGTCTCCGTATCGTCCGCCGACGGCGCCCAGAGGGTCGATTCCTCGCCGTCGACGGCCAGCGCCGCCGTCTCCGAATGACTGCTCGCGCTCGGGGCGACCCAATACTTACCCGCGATGTTGCTCTCCGCGGGCGTATAGCTGGCGGTCCCGCTCAAGGCCCGGGCCGGCGACGCCGGCGACCAGAAAGCCGTCAACATCACAGCCGCCAGAAACAGGGCCAGCATCCGCCTCCCGGCGCCTTCGACAAATGATTTTTGCATATTTTTCACTTCGGACACCTCTCATTTCTCCTTTTCAACTTCAACTGGATTTTCTCTTTTCGCCGCGTCTGACAAATCCGCGCCCGGCGGCGCGGCGGGGCCGCAATGTCTCCGTTTTGGGAACCGGGCCGTCTGCACAAACGCAGGGTGTCTCTCGCAGTTCCGCGCGCGGCACAGCGCCAAGACACTGCGAGAGACGCCCCACCCCCGCTGGCAACAAACTCGGCCTGCACACCAAATCCGCCGCCACACACCCGCGCGGAGCATTGTTTCGGTGAATAAGAAATTGCCGTTCACTGGGTCTGTATGAACAAGAAGTCATCAAAATGGTACCAAGACCCCTGGTTGTTGGAGGCTCTGACGCCGATCTCCACCACGGCGTTCACTGGGATGGGAATATCCTGAATCGTCGGATGGAACCAGTCGCCCCAAACGGTGACAGTGATCGGCGCCGTCGCGTATTCCTCTCCATTGATATTGACGTACAGCTCCACTACACCACTGGCCGCGTTGGTCACGCCCTCCACCCAGCAGGACAGTGTATACGTTCCGGGCAGCGAGCCCGCAAAGGACTGTGCCGCGCGGCCGGTGAGCACGCCGGCGCCAGGCTGGGAATAGTTGATGTACCCGGGGTTTGGGCCATGCGAATTGCTGCTGCTGCTCGCTCTGCTCATGGGCGCTGTGAACGTCCACCCTGCCGCCGCTTCAAGGTCGGGATTTTGTATCAGGTTGACGCCGCGCACCGTTACGATGGCTCTGGCACGTGTCTGGGTGCCCGCCACTGTCCCCAAGATGGCAAAGGTCCCCACGCGATTCGCCATGTCGGCGTCATAGAGATCCCACACCACAGGGATGCGTTCCGTCGCCGTGGCATAGTCCGTATACCATACCGTCACCGCATCGGGCAGCGCGAGTGCGCCGCCGGCCTCTATGTCGACTGTCACGTCGTAGATACCAAACACTTTAAACGCCGCCATCTCGCATAGCGGCCGATGTGTCGCCGGCTCCCACAGGTAGCTTTGATACATGTGGTCCGGATTGTAACGCTCCAGACGCAAACTGCCTCTGACCACCTCCCCGACCGGTACGGCGGCTGTCTCGCTGAGCACTTCCGTCAGACGCCCGTTTTCGTCATAGGCCGCGAAGATATGCGTCGCTGAGAGGCTGTTTGACGAGACGTTCCTCGCCGCATAACCAGCTGTCAGCACGTCTTGTTCTTTCACAATGCGCAACGCACTTACAGATGTGGTCTCGGCATTCGGGTCATAGACCGGCCACGGCGGGTCCGGGTCCGTAAGCGTCAGAGATACATCGTCGATGAGCAGGCGCTGCCCGGCCTCCGCATGGGCGTAGAACCCCACGGTCAGCCGTCCGTTTGTCACATGGATATCCCGTATGGTGACGGGGCGCCACAGTTCGGAGGCGTCGTCGGGCTGCTGCGGCACCCGGCCGGATGCCAGCAGGTCCTCCACAATCGTCTCCGCCCCGTAGTTTTCTACATAGGCGGTCCATACGCGAGGCTCTCCCGTTGCTTCCGCATCCCTCTTGACCCAGGCGCTGAACGTGTACAAACCGCTTGGGAGTCCTCTCACCGTCTGATACAGCGAAGCGGAATACGCCGATGCCCCGGCAAACACGGCGCACCTGTTGTCCGAGCCGTGCGCGCCGCCTTCATCGTCCGTGGTCTCCTCCACATAGCTGGCCGCCCTGTCGATGCCTGTCAATTTTTCCCAGCCCTCCGGATCGCTCTCACGGGCGTCGTCTTGATCCGTACGTTCGACCGCGAAGCTGGGATTTTGCAGCGCATTTCTCTGTCCGAAAACATCTGCGCCGGCGGCACTGTCCCCATACAGTTCCCATGTGGCGACGCCGCCGTGACCTACATTCAACAGTTTCACATACCGCACATCCGGTGCAAAGACGTCACACAGAGCCGTTTGCCCGTCCGAGCAGCCTTCCGCAGCCTTCTGCCAACGGACACCGTCCACGGATGTAAGCAGCAGGAATTCGTGCGCCGCCACCTCCTCCCAGACGATTCTTGCACCCGCAATGTCATACGGACTTTCCAGCGTCACAGACAGAGACCTTCCGTCCGCATCCGGACGCCAAGCGGTAGCGGGGTCGTCGTCATTGGCGTAAAACGCCGCATATCCGTTCCATGTGGCGCTGTCTGTCGTCAATGTTTTGCCAAGCACAAGGTCCCTCGCGTCGCGGCCGTATACGTCGAACATGCTAAACGACATCGGGAATTCGCCCCAGCCGCTCGTGAGCCGCACATAACGCGCGCAGATGGGACTTGGCCATTCATCCACCGTATTGATCAGCGCCGCCGTGTTTCGGAATTTGTTGAGAATCGTCAGCCATGTCCTGTTGTCGCTCGAAACCTCAATCTGATACGGATAGGCGTAGGAGCGCTCCCACATGATGTTGATACTCGCGACCGACCGGTATCCTCCGAGATCGAGAACCCACCGATTCCCCTCCTCCGCGTTGGAAGCCGTCGCGTATCGATTGGGATCTCCGTCGCAGCCGTTGCTGGCTTCCGAGGCGCCCATCGCGTCCGCTTCCCACCAGGCCGTCCCTCTGATCACATTGACATCCCCGACAGAAGGCGCCGTCTGACCCAAAATATGGACTTCCGCCACGGCAAACGGCGCTGCACTGCCTGCCGTGAACACGATTTTGATGTACCGCCCCACTTTGGATTCACTGAGCGAATAGGCAAAGACGGATTCCTGTTCAGACAATGTGTTGTATGTCTTGTCTATCCAATTTTTCCAAATTATGCCATCATCGGAACAGAGTACCTGATACTGATAGGCCGAGGGCTCCGCCCACAAGATGTCCAGTTTGGACAGGTTGTAGCGATTTTTCAAATCAACCATCCAATACTCGCCGGCGGCGGCGCTGTCCGCGGTCCAAACGGTTTCATCATGGCCGTCGCTGGCCCTGGCCGCATGCCCGCTGCTGGCCGAGACAATTCCTCCGGTGGCAAGGCAATCGTCCGTCGGGTTTGGATACGGCTCGTCCAGGTAGCCGAGATCATCGGCGCCGGCCAGTTTTGTCGGCGCTGCGGTACCGATTTCCAATACATTGGACGCGGTCAGCCCGTCTGCCGTCGCCTGTACGGTGACGCGATCGTTCACCGTGCGCCCGGCCACCAGCCACACGGCAACCTGGCCGCCCCGCGGCGTCACAGTGACGGAGTTGTACCCGCGCGACCCGGGCTCGACGCTCGCGTCCCCGCCCAGCAGCAGCGCGCTGCCGCCCGTCACACGCACAGTGACTGTCGTTGCGTTCTTTGTCGGCGCGCCGAAGGACATGGCGGTGTCGACCAGGCCGCTGTCCGTTTTGATCTCGCCGTTTGTATCCAGCAGATCGACGTAGACGAGCCTTTTGTCTCCGCCGTCCGCGACCAACGGCCGCACCCGGTCGCCGGACTGCCACCTCAGACGCAGGGACTTTGCCGCCGCAGGCGTCTTTACGGTGTAACGCGCCCTCTCGACGCCGCCCATGTACCCGACCGCGGTGACAGTCGGATACTCGGCAAGGCCGATGTCGGCGAACGTGAACGGAGGGTGTTTCGTGGCTCTCACCGCAGTGCTCGGCACATACCCATTGCGGCCTCCCGCCGGAGGCAAGAGCGTGTCAGGCCCCCGCCGCTCCGCGATGACGCGGCCTTCGCCGTCCTGCAATTCGATCTGCTCGCAGTTAGAATACACGGGCACGTCGGTCGCTACATTGTTTGTCATGTCCGTATCGAATCGACGCGTCGCAATATACACCATCGGCCCCTGATGGACATCGTCCAGTCCGGTGAACGTCACATCGGGATCTCGCTGGCTCTGCGCGTAATAGTAGGCGTATTTTGGGATGCGGTAATAATCGACCATGCCGCACGCCGTCGGCGCATTGCCGCTGGCCGGAGCGTTGCCGCCCGGACTGACGGGCAAATCGGGATCTGTGACGCCAAAGCCGGAATAATCCTGCCACACCCAGTAAAACGCATAATCGGCCCTCGAATTCAGTGCACTGTCCAACGCGTTCTGATAATTCGCCACTGCCTGTCTCAACTTGCTCTCTCTCGAATCCCAGCGCAATCTGCGCGTCGTAGAGGCATAGCCGCCGTACTGCCAGTCTCCGAATTCATAGGTGACATACGGCTTAACCGCGGAGGAATTGTACCGCACATCATAATCGTCCGTGTTGCCGGTGGTGAGCATTTGGTACGTCGGGAACTCGGCCTTGGCCGAGGCGACCACCGTGGACGCGATCGGCAGTGAAGATTCATTGGGGAATAGCTCCCATGTCACAATCGAGGGATGGTTACGTCCGCGCCGGATCAACTCCAAAGCTTCCTGCCGCATGCTGAGGCCGAAGGTCTCGTAACTGCTGCTGGTCACGCTCGGGTAATACTGCCAACCCGTCAGCGGCGCTTGTACCATCACGCCGTACTCGTCGCACGCCTCGTAAAAGGCCTCCTGGTAGGGATAATGCGCCGCCCGGATGAAGTCAAATCCCGCATCCTTGATCATCCGGATTTCATCTCTGACAGCATCCTCTGGCACGGCAAAGCCGACCATGCCAACCTCCTGATGCGTATTCGTGCCAAGCCCCTCAAAAGGCTGCCCGTTGACCGTCATCTTGCTGCTTCCCGTTTCATTTACATCCCTAAAGACGACCGTTCTAAACCCTGTCTTTGTGCTGTATTCATCTACGACCATATGATCGACGCTAACGACAGCTTTGACGGTATACAAGTTTGGACTGTAAGGGTGCCAAAGCCTGGCGCCCATGATGACGCCGGTCTGCGTAAACTGATAGTCTTCACCCGCGTTTAGAATCCGTGTCCCGGCAGAGCCGCTGAACACGACGTTTCCGCTTGCGTCAAGAACCAAATTGTCGACCGTCACCGTCTGAGCAGCCGTGCTGTCGTTTTGGACATGTGTCCCCACCCAAAATTTGACGTCGCCCACAAAATCCGTCGGCACGCCGTTTTCATTGTCAGTGTGCGCAATGTTGCTGATCCCTATGTTCGGGTCGGAGAGATTCTCTGGATCCGTGCGCACAAAGAGACCCCCGCTCGCCACCTTATTGGCGTGGATGGGGTCCGTCACGTGAACGGGATCGGTGACAATCAGCGCGGCACTCCTGTACAAGCCGCCGAAATAACGAAAATCGCGATTGGGCGCCCCCGGCGCCCAGTTCACATTGTAACTTGTATCGATTTTGACGGCAATCACATTGGTTGTTCCCTCGCCGTAGTTGAGCTTCGATTCCGTGATGTCGAATACAAAATCCATAAAGCCGCCGCTGTGAACGCCGTCCGGATTGTTTGTCAGACCGCCGTCATAAGGCGTTTTCCCATTGACAACAGCGCCGTTTATGAACACCTTGGCCGTCTGCATAGCGGCGCCGAATCGAACAAAAATCCGCTTCTCTCTGGCGGATTCCGGCAGATTGAATGTCTTTCGATACCAGGCGATGTTTTTGTAATCCACGATGTTGTCATACGTAACATATTCTATGCTGTGCGGCAGAGAGACCCTATACCATTTGGATCCACTGTCATCGTACGCTTCCATGCCCGGCGTATCGTCGCCGGCTTCCCCGCCGCGCCAAAACCGCCAGCCGCCGTTGAAATTGACCTCTTGTCTTGTCGCCGATGGTTCTTCATCCTCATTTGCATTCGCCGCCATAGGAAAGCCCGGGACGCACATGACCGCCGTCAAAAGAATGGCGCACATTTTTTTGATATGACCCTTCATAGCTGTCTCCTCTCCCAGCAAAACCCCGCGTCCATTGCTATACAAAGCAAATTTTTAGTCTGTGCGTTGGAAGGGCGGCCGTCTCCCCCCTCCGGAGGAGGGAGACGGCCGCGAAGTCAATGTCACACAGGCAACAGACCGGCTGCCGTGTCACACAGGGGCTCATACGCCTCATCCCAGGCGAAGACCTGATAGTCGTATCCTGCGTAGTCCGCCGGAATTGTTTCTTCAAAGACCATACTGCCATTTGGCTCGATGCTGAAGTTCCGGGTCGCGGTAGACGCCAGTTTGCCGTCCGGGCCGTAGAAGGCCACAATCGCAACCCCCTTGATGAACTCGTCGGGACTGTTGTACAGCGTCACGCGCAGGGCGCTGCCTTGTACCGCCGCCCTCAGAGCGACGACGGCGTCTTCCCAGGTGGCGAAGAGCTCGATGTTCGTACCGGCCACGGTCAACGTCGCCCCGGCCTCATAGGAGGTGCCGTTCCCGTCACTCCGTGTGTTCCACTCTTTGAAGCGCTTGCCCGCCGGCGGCGTCAGCGCGGCCGCGGCCGGCAGCGTCACCACGGCCCCCGCAAAATACGCCTCCGTCGGCAAGCTGCCTTCGCCGCCATTCGCGTGATAGATGACCTGCCGGAGCGTCAGATCCGCGCCCCAGGTCTCAAACTTGACGATCCGCATCCGGCCCATCGTCGCGTTGTACGGCGTTGCATTCTCCATGCCCACGCGCACGCGCGTCGACGTCACCGCGTCAAATGTGACCCTCGTCTCCGCGTTCGAAGCCGCCGCGAAGCTCACCTCTTGACGCTCCGCGTCCACCCACGCGAATCCGTCCCAGTACTGCACGTTCAGCGCGCTCGGAATCTTGTTGTTCGTGTCCGCCGTGAAGTACAGACTCACCTGATCAAACGTCTGCTCCGCCGGCCAG
>JAISCT010000051.1 GCA_031265355.1 Oscillospiraceae bacterium
CGACGTGTTGCCACTCGCTATGATAAATTGGCTAAATCTTTTTTGGCTTTCGTTTATCTTGCCGCTATCACGGTTTTGTTGAAATAGCACAAGAGTTTCTATTTTTCAAACACGCCTTAGGGTCTGTTGAAAAATAACCTGTACATTTGACTTGCCCTTTTGCGCCCCGGCCGCGTTGCCGGAACCCTTGAATACTACAAGTATTCGCGGAACCCGGCGCCTTGCCGGGACACAAAATTGCTGTGCCAACTGCACACTTTATTTTCCGACAGACCCTTAGAAGGTATTTTCTAAATTTTCCCATTTTCAGCGTGCCGCATCCACTTGTGTTTTCCGGTCGCCTGTGATACGATGGGTCAAACCTTCGAATCCGGAAAACAAAGGGTGTGGGTGGATGCCAACCATCATCTCCGTCGCGCATCTCAAGAAGTCGTACGGCGCTGTCCGCGCCGTGGACGACGTCAGTTTTGATGTGGAACAGGGTGGGCTTTTCGCGTTTCTGGGGCCGAACGGCGCGGGGAAATCGACGACTGTCTCCATCCTCTGCACCCTCTTGAAACACGACGCCGGCGCGGTGACGGTCGACAGCCGTGCCCTCGGGCGGGACGACGCCGGGATCCGTAAGTCCATCGGCGTCGTCTTTCAGGAGAGTCTGCTCGACCCGCTCCTCACCGTCCGCGAAAACATCCTGATCCGCGGCCGCCTCTACGGGCACACCCGGCAGGCGCTCTCCGCGCTCTATGCGCAGGCGTCGGCCGCCGCCGGCGTCGAGACTTTCGCCGATCGGCCATACGGCAAACTCTCCGGCGGGCAGCGGCGCCGCGCGGACATCGCGCGGGCTCTGATCCACAGACCCCGGGTGCTGTTTCTCGACGAACCGACGACGGGCCTCGACCCGCAGACGCGCCGAAACATCTGGGAAACAATCCGCCGCCTGCGTGCCGAGACCGGCATGACCGTCTTCTTGACAACGCACTACATGGAGGAGGCCGCCGGGGCCGACCATGTGATCGTGATCGACGAGGGGAAGATCGCCGCGCGCGGCACACCGGCCGAGCTGCGCCGTGCGCACACCTCCGACACGCTGACGCTGTGGACGGACGACCTACCCGCCCTGCGCGGCGCGCTCGACGCCGTCTCCACGGCCTATGAGACTTACGATGTCTCTGGCCGGGCCGTCACAGTCAAGCTGCGGCGCACCGCAGACAGCATCCCCATCCTGGCGGCCTGCGGAGCCCATGTGACAGACGTCGAGGTGAAGAGCGGCACGATGGATGATGCGTTTCTCAGCATCACGGGAAAGGAGATCCGATCATGACGGCTCTGTGGCGGCGCAATCTCCTCGTGTTCTTTCGAGACAGGGTGTCCGTGTTTTTCTCGTTCCTCGGAGTCATTGTCATCATCGGTCTCTATGTGCTCTTTCTCGGCGACCTCATGCTCTCTGACATGTCCGGCATCCCGGGCAGCCGTTTTCTCATGGACAGCTGGATCATGGCCGGGATGCTCGCCGCGACGGGCGTCACCACCACACTGGGCGCGCTCGGCACGATGGTTACGGACAGGGCTCAGGGTATCACCCGGGACCTGTCCGCCACGCCGATCTCCCGCCGCGCGCTCGCCGGGAGCTATGTCGCGGGCGCCTATGTGATCGGCGTTCTCCTGACGTTGGTCTCCCTCGTCTTCGCCGAACTCTACATCGTCGCCTATGGCGGCCGTCTGCTGCCGGCCGGCGCGCTCTGTAAACTTCTGGGACTCATTTTACTCTCTGTCTTTGCGAGCAGCGGCCCCCTCTTTTTTCTCACGACCTTTTTGAAGAGTACCAGCGCTTTCGCGACGGTCAGCACGATTCTCGGCACGCTGATCGGCTTTCTGACGGGCATCTACATCCCCATCGGTTCGCTGCCGGCGGCCGTGCAGTTTGTCGTCAAAGCATTTCCGATCTCCCACGCCGGGGTGCTCTTCCGCCAGGTGATGATGGAGGTCCCGCTGGCGGCCTCCTTCGCCGCCGCGCCGCCGGAAGCCCTCTCTGACTTTCGCACGGAGATGGGCGTCGTCTTTCTGTCCGGCGAAACCGAGATTCCCTGGGGTGTCAGCGTCCTCATCCTCCTCGCCACCGGCTTTGTGTTCTATCTCCTCTCGGTCGCCCGGCTGTCGAAAAAACGTGATTGAGCGGCGCCCCCGTGACATATATGGCCCCCCTGCTCCGGCACGCCGAGACAGGGGGGCCGTTTTGTGCCGGCACCAGCCGGTGGAACGCGTCACGGGGCAAAGGCCGAGAGCCCGCGGTAGGTGAGGTTGATCACCATCTCGGCAATTTCCCGGGCCGACTGCTTCATGCCGCCGCTGAGCCATTTTTGCACGATACCCAAACCTCCGTTCAGGCCAAAGGTCAGCGCATACTCCATGAGTTCGCTGTTCAGTAAATTCTTTTCATGCCAGGCGCGCATCCCGGTCTGCTGCACCAACGTCATGATCTCCTTTTGAACCAGACGGTCGCCGTTTTCGCCCAGCAGCACCTGGCAGAGTTCGGCGTTTTCGACGACGTATTCGAAGATCCGGATCATGATCTGAAACGACGCCTCTTCATACTCCACGTAGTTGTAGCCCTCAAGCGAAGCGCGGATGTCGCTGAGCAGCTCCAGCTCGATCTGCCGGAGTATGTCGTACTGGTCGCTGTAATGCGCATAAAATGTGCTCCGGTTGACGTCTGCCGCCTCACAGATGCGTTTGACGGTGATTTTGTCGATCGGCGTCGTGTGCAAGAGCTTGATCAGCCCCTCCCGCAGTACCATCTTGGTGTACTTCACGCGGCGGTCCGCCTTTTCGCCCATGGTCACATCCCTCTTTCGCTGTTCACACTTCTTTTACAATTTCTCATATCGAATGGCCGACACTTTATTTTTTGTCTGTTGTCCTCTGCACATTTTCACGCCGATTGACGGTTGCTATTCCACACTGTGACCATTATAATACAAGTATGCCGACTATGCAACAGTATGTTGTTTTTACTATACTTTCGGGAGGTGTATGGGCCATACATGGAATATATTTCCAAATTTGTCCCCGACCACAAGAGGCTTGTCACCGCGCTGTTCGTTGCGCCGGCTCTGGTGTGCGCATTTTTGTTTCTCGGCGTCAACGTCAATTTCAACATCGCCGAGTATCTCCCGCAGGATGCGGCCTCCACGAAGGCGTTGTCGGTCATGGAAACCGAATTCGTGCAGGCCGTGCCCAACGCGCGGGTCATGCTCCGGGACATCTCGGTCCGAGAGGCTCTCATATACAAACAGCGTCTGGGTGAGATCGAGGGGGTCTCCGACGTCACATGGCTCGACGACGTCGTCGATATCAGGCAGCCGCTTGAGATGGCCGACCGCGCGACAGTAGAGAACTATTACAAGGACGGCCATGCCCTCATCTCCTTTACGATCCATCGGGGCGGCGAGACGGCGGCCACGACGGCGATCTACGACCTCGTCGGCGAAAGGGGCGCTCTGACGGGCGATGCGGTCGGGCGCGCGGAGATGCAGCGGCTCACCGGCAGCGAGACGATGCACGCCATCATCATTCTTCTGCCCATCATCCTCATCATTCTTCTGCTCACCACGCGCTCTTGGCTGGAGCCCTTGCTGTTCCTTGGCGCCATCGGCATCTCGATTGTGATCAACATGGGGACCAACATCGTCTTCGGCGAGGTCTCGTTTATCACAAACGCCGTCAGCCCCATCCTCCAGCTGGCCGTCTCTCTTGACTACGCTATCTTTTTGCTGCATAGCTTCGACGCATTCCGCAGGGAGACGGACGATGTCCACGCGGCCATGCGCATGGCTATGAAGCGCGCGCTGCCCGCCATCGCCGCCAGCGCCGCCACGACGCTGTTCGGCTTTCTGGCGCTCATCTTCATGCGGTTTCGCATCGGCTCCGACCTCGGCGTCAATCTCGCCAAGGGCATTGTGCTCAGTTTTCTCTCCGTCATGATATTTCTGCCGGCGCTGACGCTGTGCTGCCACAAGCTCCTCGACAAGACAAAGCATCGGCCCTTTTTGCCGTCACACCGAGACCCCGGCCAACTTTTGCCCAAACTGCGCATCCCCGCACTCATCCTCGTCGCGCTGCTCATTGTCCCCGGTTTCCTCGCGCAGCGGCGCGGCGACTTCACTTACGGATTCGGCGGTTTGGGCGAACACAGCCGCAACGGACGCGACAACGCGACGGTAGATGAGGCGTTCGGGCGATTCAATCCCATCGTGCTGCTCGTCCCGCGGGGCGACGTCGCCCGGGAGAAACTACTGGACGAGACCTGCTCCGCCCTTCCGCACGTCACCTCGGTCGTGTCCTATGCCACGGCGGTCGGCGCCGAGATCCCGGAGGCGTTTCTCGACCCCGCCGTCACGAGCCGCTTTTACTCGCAGCACTACAGCCGCCTCATCCTCTACACCGACACGCCGGAGGAGGGCGACACCGCGTTTGCCGCCGTGGAGAACATCCGCGATGCGGCGCGCGCCTATTACGGCGACGACTTCCATATGCTCGGGCAGAGTGTCAGCCTGTACGACATGAAGTCCATCATCACGCAGGACAACAACATGGTGAACGCCGTCGCCGTCGCCGCTATCTTCCTCGTGCTGCTGCTGACCTTTCGGTCGCTCAGCCTGCCCTTTCTGCTGTTGCTGACCATCGAGTCCGCCGTATGGTTCAACCTCGCCGTGCCGTACTTCACCGGCACCCCGCTGTGCTACATCGGCTATCTCGTCATCAGCACCGTACAGCTCGGCGCGACGGTGGATTATGCCATCCTATTTAGCGATCACTATGTATTCCACCGCAAACGGCTGCCCAAACAGGCCGCGCTGAAGCGGACGCTGGGTGAGACCTTTCGGTCGATCCTTCTCTCCGGGACCATTCTGTCTCTCGCGGGCTTCACGCTCTGGTTCTCTTCGTCCAACCCCATCGTGTCGGATCTGGGGCTGCTGCTGGGCCGAGGCGCCCTGCTCTCCATGGCAATGGTCTTTCTCTTCCTCCCCGCCCTCCTCACGCTGTTTGACAAATTCATCGAGCGAACGACGCTGCACGCCGTGTTCGCGGATACCACGGATACCGCGGAACCTTTACAGAGAGGTGAATGATGTGAGACACATTGGCAGAGGCGCCGCCGCGGTGCTGCTTGCCGCCGCACTGGCGCTGCTCCCCGCCGCGGCCTGGGCCGCGCCCGGCGGTTCGGACACCGCCGCACCGCCGCGTCCGACCGGCGTCGGCGCGGTAAGCGGCAAAGAAGAGGTCATCTACGCCACCCTCTCGGCCTCGGGCGACATTCGAAGTGTTTACGCCGTGAACATCCTGCACGTTACGGCGGCCGGCGACATCTCCGACCACGGCGCGTACGCTTCCGTTGAAAATCTCACGGACATCGGCGCTATGACGCTGGACGGGGACAGAGTGACCGCCTCCGCTTCCATCGGTGATTTCTATTACAAAGGGACGCTCGCCAAGCCGCTCCTGCCTTGGAGTATCACCGTCGCCTATCTCCTCGACGGCAACGCGCTGTCGCCGGAGGCGCTCGCCGGGCGGTCCGGCCGCCTCGAAATCCGCATCGACATCGCGCCGGATCCCGGTGCACCGGACGGTTTTTGGAGCGACTATCTCCTCCAGATCTCCATCCCTCTCGATACCGCCCTCTGCCGGCATATCGCCTCGGACGGCGCGACGCTCGCCAACGCCGGCCGAAACAAGGTAGTGACCCACACCGCCATGCCGGGCACCGACACCCATCTCCTCCTCTCGGCCGATGTGGTAAATTTTTCCATGTCCGGCATCGAACTCACCGCCCTGCCCTTCTTTTTGCCCATCGATCTCCCGGACACCGGCCCGATGGCTGAAGATCTGACTGAGCTTTCCGACGCGGTCCGCACACTCAGCAACGGTGCCGCGCAACTGTCAGACGGCGTCCGGGAACTGGCCGCCGGCGGCTCAGCGCTTCGAACGGGCGCCGGCGACTTCCTGACGGGGCTCACGCGCCTGGACGGCGGCTCGGCCGCACTTATAGACGGTTCCGCCGAGATTGCGGGCGCCCTAGACAGCATCGCCGCCGCCCTAAACGGCCCCGCCGCCGTCGACTTTGAGGAACTGACACAGCTTCCAGCGGCATTGACACAGCTTTCCGCCGGTCTGGGCGGTGTGACGGAGGGATTTGACGCCTTACGGACTGGTTTCGCAGCGGCCCGCGACCCGCTCGAAGCGGCGGTTGCGGCCATTCCAGACGAGGCTGTGGACGAGGCCGCTCTTGCGCGGCTCTATGCCGCAAATCCCAGTGAAAAAGCACTTCTCGATCGTCTCGCCGCCTATTACGTCGCCGCGGCCGCCGTGCGGGAGACCTACCGGGCCGTGACGCCCGCATTCGACGCCGTCGGCGAAACCCTGGACACATTGTCCGGCCATTTGCACACGCTGTCCGGCTCATTGTCGACGTTGGCGGCGGCGGCCCAGGGCCTCTCCGCGGGCGACACATCGGTCGCCGCCCTGACCCAGCTCACGGCGGGGCTGACCGCGCTGCACACGCGTTACGCGGCTTTCCACGCGGGGCTTGCAGCCTACACGGGCGGCGTGACGGAGCTCACCCGTGCCTGCTCGGCACTGGACACCGGTGTCGCCGACACGGCAAACGGCGCGACGGCGCTCGCAGGCGGTGCGGACGAACTGCGCGGCGGCCTTCTGACCCTGCGCGACGCCACACAGGAGATCCCCGCCCGCATCGAGACTGAGATCGCCTCAATCGTGAGTGGTTACGACACCTCGGACTTCACACCCCGCTCCTTCATCTCGCCCAAGAATACCGACGTCCTCTCCGTCCAGTTTGTAATGACGACGGAGAAAATCGAACCCCCAACCCCCGCGCCTGCCCCTCCCGCACCCGCGTCGAAGGCGAATCTCTGGACGAGATTCCTCGACCTGTTCCGGTGAGATTGTGCTTTATAAAGACACAAAAAATCCGCCCTTTGGCGGATTTTTTGTGTCGGGAATTCAGCTGCGTAACGCCCGGAAGAGAGCGGTGTCTGTGAACTGCTCAAAGATGAGTTTTTCACCATCGCATTTCCACACATGAGCCACACGGGCGTCGAGTTCTTTTCCGGTTTTTCTGTTGATGCCTTTGTAATTTCCGAGCATGATGATTGTGTTTTCGGTCTCGATAAATTCCTGAGGCGCGAGCTGAAAATGATCCCAATCCGCATTGAGCGGCAAAAATACATTTTCCACAATTTCCTGAGCCGACTTGTAAATGCCGCCGTAAGGGCCGCCGGCCATTTCGATCCAAATCAGGTTGTCAAACGCCTTCCCGATTTCCGGCAAAGAAGCAACTGCATCATAAACAGCAGTCACTTCGGCCATAGTTATTTTGCTCATTTGGGTTCACACTCCTTGGGATAAGAAATCTGTGAAAGTATGTGTATACTTCCACCCGAGAACGAATGCGATATCTTTCCGTCTTGATCCCAGCCGATGAATTTGCCCATTGCAATCTTGTTGTTGAAGTTCAGCAAATACGCCGCGCCGCATGGAATGAACAGTTCTCGCCACGACATAAGATACACATTTTCATCCATCTTAAAGTAATCGCAGGGCTCGCAGGCAGAATGACCGAACTGCTCACCTCTGAGGTTGTGCCAGCAGATTCTCTCGCTGTTCAGATATATATGCTCGTAATACATATTCGGACTGTAATTGATATACAGTCTGGTTCCGATGAGTTCACGAGTTCGCTCAGGCTTAAAGTCTGTCCACACTTTGCCCGAAAGACCTCCGATTAAAAAACGCTGAACAACACGACACTCACCTTCCACAGGCATAGGACGTGCCGTAGCTGGAACGGCGACAGCGCGGTTTGTATTTGTGTTCAAGATGATGTTGACGTCCTCATTTTCAGAGTCCAGAATTTCCACGCTTATGTAGTATAAACCCTCCTGACTTTTAAACGTGGTAATAGACGCCTTACAGGTATTCTCTCCGCGGGTGTATACTGAATCGGAATCGTTGATGTTTAAGTCAATTTCCACCGGAGACACCTTTTCTATGAGCTGTGCTTCGCCGCAGGCTTCATCAAATGTAAATCTCAGTTGCCGACCCGCAAAATCCCGTACGGGTTCTTTGAGATTATGCGACGCATCATCCTTAAAAGCCTCCATGGTTTTCCATTCCTTCGGCGCACTGTTATCGTTTGCCATAAACAAAAACTTCCTCTCAAAAATGAATGAACCGCTGTTGTTCACAACAAGGATCGATCCGGCGTTACAATGATCTTCACATGCTGCTTGCGCTCCTCGCTCAGGAGCGTTTCGAACCCTTCTTTGACAATATCATCAAGGTATATCCTCTTCGTTATATATCCTTTGGCAGGAATACGTCCGTCTTCAAGCATCTTGAGTACACTGAGGAAATCGTTGCCGTGATAGATGGCCGAACCGATCACGTGTTTTTCCCGCAAAACGATTTCTATGGCGTTGATCGGCGGATTTTCCCCCCACAGGCTGATAACCACCAGAGTGCCATCAAATTTCAGCGACTGCAAGCCGAGCTCCAGACCGACAGCCGCGCCATATGTCTCAAAGGCGATGTCCGCGCCGAGGCCTCCGTTGAGTCCTTTCACTGCGGAGGCGATATCGGGGATTTCCTCGGGGTCTATGAGATGATCTGCACCGGAACGCATGGCGTACTCCTGGCGCACAGATTTGCGCACCACAGCTATGATCTTCCTCGCACCGGACGCTTTCAAACACTCGATAACGCCCAAACCTATCGGACCGGCTCCCATCACCACCGCAGTCATGCCGGTTTTGAATCGTCCGCCGACACGCAGGGAGTGAAACCCCACCGCGATGGGCTCCACGAGCGCCGCTCTTTCATAGTCCAGATTGTCCGGGATTTTGTGCGTAAATTTCTCAGGGAATACGGTGTACTCGGCAAATCCACCGCCGCCGCCGGAAATTCCGTGTATACCAAGCGTCTCGCACAGGTTGAACTCACCACTCAGGCAAGCCGGACATTGCAAACAGGCCACAGTCGCCTCAGTGACGACCCTGTCGCCGACCTTGAACTTGCTCACGCCTTCGCCGATCTCCACAACCTCTCCGGAAAGCTCGTGACCGAGAATGACAGGCGCTGTATCACCGGTAATCGGGTGCGGCACGCCCACCGGGATACTGATCGGTCCAGCCGCGTATTCACCAATGTCCGAACCGCATATGCCACACCATTTCACCCTAATCTTGACGCACCCTGGTTTTACCCGAGGTTCCGGTACGTCAACGACTCTCACGTCGCCCTTCGCATACCACATAGCTGCTCGCATATCTACGGCCTCCCTGCAATAGATGGTTTCAAGTGCCCTTAATGTTTACTGTTCATAGTTCAGGCAACTCTTCTTGAGACGCAGAAAATTGGTTCTTACAACCCATCCACGAGTTCTTTCCAACGCTTACGCCATTCATCTTCATTTTTACTTTCTCGCTTTCGAGTCCAAGCTTTCAAACGAACAGCGTCATAATTCCTATGAAAAAAATCATAATTATTCGGATCTTCCGTCTTCCATATGACCATGCTGCGACGATTTTCTTCCCTATCTAATTCCGCCGAATACAAATCCACCTTTATGTGGGTCATGTATGCAAATTCATCTTTATAAATCACTTCAAATATTGCAAAAGGCAGAACAATATCGGTCAGATGATAGTCAAAGCGCTTGTTGTCTTCATAAGCTGTTTTATATTCATTTTCATTTTCCAATAATTTTCTTATAGCAAAATAAGAACTATAAAACACAATTTCCTGCTTATCTCTATCTAAAGCAGAAGTGTTGATTTTTCTTACACCGTCTTGAACAACGAATGGAGTCGGAGCATTGATAATCATTTCCAAATGCGCACCATTTTTCAAGGAATATTCTAAAAACTCACCTACTTTATGATGTGAAATCTTTTCGTTTCTGTGATAGAAGTCAGAATACTGGGGTGTAAGAATGGACGTCCCTGCAAAATTCAAAAGTCGAATTTCATGAACTTTCGTGCCTTTCGTGCCATTTTCCTCGCGTGTACCATCCATTATCTCTTTCTGCGTATACAATGTTTCAACATCTCTTCTTGATGACAAATAAACATTGGGAGAAATGAGGCTTGGCTTCGGCAGAATATTATCTATCCAGGCGCAAAAACCTCTCTTTATAATATGTTGTTTATCATCATGACTGATATCAATGGTAGTAATGCCATGCCAGTCAGTTGGAATATGTATATCTTTATCACATATACATAAAACAACATTTGATTTTCCTTTTTTCCCAATCATGATACCCGCTTCAAACCATACATTATCTCGTGTGATTTTCAAACCACTTTTATCTCGAATCTGAGCAATATCATCAGGAGAGACGACAAATACACCAGCATCCACATCATCAAATTTTCTTATGAGAGCATCCATCGTGTATTGACCTGGAATAAATACTCTGCCAGATTCATTCCAAGGGACAATGGTATGTCCCAGCTCCTCTAGAATTACACCTACAAGATCACAATGCGACAGCGCTTCTTTGGAAGAGCCCATGAAAATTTTCAAATCTCTTACCCCCTTCAAATTCATTTTCCCCACAAACAACGAACATTGAACAGCACAAATATGCGGCAAAGCGCACGTTTTCCAGTACCGTTCAATGTTCACTGCGGCGTCAGCCGCCTATTTGGTCGGAGTGGTGGGACTCGAACCCACGGCCTCTTGGTCCCGAACCAAGCACACTACCACCTGTGCCACACCCCGAAATACACGCGCGAGCCCCTGAGGCCTCTGCGCAACTGTCTAATAGTGTACTACATCTGCGCCCATTTGTAAAGCGGAAATTCAGAAAGCCTTTCAGAAAGTCCACAGTGACTGTCCACAGGATGGACTATATTTACATTATTTGCCATTTTCGTACTCCGCGACGATCTCCAGCACATTCCCCTCCACATCCAGGACACAGCTCTCATAGTACCCGTCGCCCGTAGTGCGCGGTTCTTTCAAAACGGCGAATCCGTCCGACTTGAGTCTGGCCGTCAGCCGGTCCACAGCTTCTCGACTGCCAACACCGAGCGCCAGGTGTGCATACCCCAGACGGTCCGCGACGACCTGACTGACTGCCCGCACATCGGACCTGTGCATGATCTCCAGCCTGGCACCGTCTTTGAAGGACAGGAAGTACGTCTTCAGCCCCGTGTTGGGATTGTGATACAACGCGTTGGACGTGGCGTCAAAATATGTCTCATAAAATGCCCTGACCGCCTCAAGATTCGTCACATAGACAGCCATATGATTGATTGTCATACAGTCTCCTTTCCCACGAAAAGTTTTTTGAGGAATACCAAAACCCACCGGATGATAAAAACATTGACAAATGAGACTAAGTCTGATAAACTTAGTTTATTAGACTGACACGGAGGTTTTCGTATGAAACAAGTTAACATTCATGAAGCCAAGACCCATCTTTCCGCGCTTGTGGAAAGAGCTGCTGCAGGCGAGTCTTTTATCATCGCCAAATCCGGCCGTCCGTTGGTGGTCGTCAGTTCATACGCTCCTGCAGAACCTCCCCCCCGCACGGGTTTCTTAAAAGGTCAAGTTTCCGTACCCGCCGATTTTGATCATATAGGCAGCCCTGAAATCGAAGATATGTTTGGCGGTGCGTTATGAGACTATTGCTCGATACACATATTCTCCTTTGGGCGGCCACTGGCGAATTGCCCGCCGGGGCCAAGCGGTATATCGAAGATATGTCCAATACATTGCTATTCAGCCCCGCAAGTCTTTGGGAGATTGTCATTAAAACCAAGTTGCAACGGACTGATTTTGTGATTGACCCCGTTTTGCTGTACAACGGGCTCATCGCGTCGGGCTATGAAGAAATGCCTATTTCGACGCGACACGCTTTGTTTGTCGCTTCTTTGCCTCCGTTTCACAAAGATCCCTTTGATCGTATTTTGCTTGCCCAAGCCGCCGTTGAAGGCGTCTCTTTATTGACGGCCGACAATACGCTGGCGCGTTATCAGAGTTCTGTGATTTTTGTCGGATAACTGATTCTCAGGCTTACGCCAGTTACTCTTTCAACAACATCTGGGATTTCGCGACCGAGTGCTTCTTTTTACCTCCCTCGAATTCGAGAGAGGTAAAATTTTGCCGCCAATCAGATCCACACCACGCCTTCGAAGACCTTTTCGCAGCCGCCGGTCATAAAGACGCCCTCGTCCGTGTAGCGGACGGTCAGTTCTCCGCCGGTCAGGATTACGCGGATGTCCGCGCCCTTGTCGCAGTGGCCGTTTAGTACGGAGGCCACGACGGCGGCGCAGGCGCCGGTGCCGCAGGCGAGGGTTTCGCCGCTGCCACGCTCCCAGACGCGCATCTTGATCGTGTGACTGTCGATGATCTGGATAAACTCCGTGTTGACGCGCTCCGGAAACAGCGGACTCATCTCAAACTTCGGTCCCAACGTGCGCAGGTCGAGGACATCCGGTTCTTCGCAAAATACGACGCAGTGGGGATTGCCCATCGAGACGCAGGTGATTGTGTACTGTCCGTCGGCGATCTCCACCGGGCGCGCGATGACCGTGTCGCCGGGAAGAGCCACCGGAATCCGCCCGGTTTGCAGCTCCGCCCTCCCCATGTCCACCCGCACCGAACTCACCAACGCGTTTTGCGTCGTGAGGAAAAGCTCTTTGATGCCGCTCAGCGTCTCGATCGTCATACGTTTCTTGCAGACGGCCCGGTTGTCGTAGAGATATTTCGCAATGCAGCGGATCGCGTTGCCGCACATCCGCCCCTCGCTGCCGTCCAGATTGAACATCCGCATCCGCGCGTCGGCCACTTTGGAGCGGAGAATCAACACCACCCCATCGCTGCCGACGCCGAAATGCCGGTCGGACAGAAAGACCGAGAGCGATTCGGGGGAGTTCATCTCCCGAGCGAAACAGTCGATGTAGATGTAGTCGTTTCCGCAGCCGTGCATCTTCGTGAACGGCAGCGCCAGCCGCTCGCTGCGCATGTTGTTGATGTCCACAAGCTCGGTGTTGCTCTCGTTGTAGCGGCTAAGCAAACTGTCTGCCATCGCGTGGGCGGTGTCCAGACTGGTGAGACACGGGATGCCCAGCAGACACGCCTTCCGCCGAATCCGTACGCTGTCCTTCGCGGGGTTGCGCCCCTTCGCGGAAGTGGAGATGATGTAGTTGATCCGGCCGCTCTCAAGCAGCGTCAGAGAGTTCTCGTCCGGGGCGTCGTGGATCTTCTGCACCACCGTCACTGCAAGACCTGCGCGGCGCAGCACGGCCGCCGTGCCCGCCGTGGCGTAGAGCGGAAAATCCATGCTTTCGAACTTCTTCGCGAGATCCGTCACCTCGCCCTTGTCCGTGTCGCGCACCGTGATGAAAACACCGCCGTCCTTGCGCATATTGTAGCCCGCCGCCACAAGCCCTTTGAAGAGCGCTTCTTGTAAATTTTTACCAATTCCAAGGACCTCACCCGTGGATTTCATCTCGGGACCAAGCTGCGTGTCGAGATCCGTAAGTTTCTCAAACGAGAACACCGGAACCTTCACCGCGGTGTAGGGCGGAAGCGGGGCGATGCCTTCCTCGTAGCCTAAGTCGCACAGCTTCTCGCCCAAGCTCACCCGGGTGGAGAGGTCGCACATGGGGATACCCGTCACCTTGCTGATGTAAGGGACCGTACGGGAGGCCCGAGGGTTCACTTCGATGACGGCAATCTCACCCTCCGCGATGACGTATTGCAGATTGACAAGACCCGACACCCGCAGAGCGGTGCAAATCTTCTTCGTGACCGCCATGATGCGTTCCGCCATATCGTCGTCGATGTGTGTGGCGGGGTAGACGGCAATGCTGTCGCCGGAATGGATGCCGGTGCGCTCAATGTGTTCCATGACGCCGGGGATCAAAATGTGCTCACCGTCGCAGATGGCGTCCACCTCGATCTCCCGGCCGCTCAGGTATTTGTCGATCAGGACAGGGCCCGTCTGCTGCTGGCGAAGGATGATCTCCATGTACTCAAGGATGTCCTCCCGGCCGAAAGCGATGATCATGTTCTGTCCGCCCAGCACATAGGAGGGCCGCATGAGCACCGGGAAACCCAACCGGTCGGCGGCGGCCAGCGCCTCCTCGGCCGTCTGCACGGCGCAGCCCTGGGGGCGGCGGACGTCGAGCGACTCCAGCAGTGCGTCGAAGCGCTCCCTGTCCTCACAGATGTCGATGCTGTCGCCGGAGGTGCCGATGATCTTTACGCCCCGGGCGTGCAGCTCACGTGCCAGCTTGATGGCCGTGCCGCCGCCGAAGGCGACGATCACGCCCTCCGGCCGCTCAACCTCGATGACGTGCATCACATCCTCGATGTGCAGCGGTTCAAAATACAGCCGATCGGCGGTATCGAAATCGGTGGACACCGTCTCCGGATTGTTGTTCACGACCACGACGTCGTAGCCCAGTTCCTTCAGCGACCAGACGCAGTGTACGCCGGCGTAGTCAAATTCGATCCCCTGGCCGATACGGATAGGCCCGGAACCCAGTACAAGGATCCGGGGCCGGCCGCTCTTTTCGACCAACTCCAGCGCCTCGTCCTCCGCACCGCCCGCCTTCGTGCCGTAGACGCTGTAGAAGTAGGGTGTCTCGGCCGCAAACTCGCCGCCGCAGGTGTCCACCATCTTAAACACGGGCCGCAACTCACACGGCGGCTTGGCACCGGTGAGGGACTCAATCGTCCGGTCCGTGAATCCGAGCCGTTTGGCCTCCACATGACGCGCCGGGGTAAGCGGCTCGCCCGACAATACGCGCGTGAAACGCACTACGTTTTGCAGCTTGGCGAGGAACCAGCGGTCGATCTTCGTAAGCGCGAAGACCTCGTCTATGGCAAAACCCCTTAAAAGCGCCTCGCAGACCATAAAGAGCCGCTCGTCCGTGGCGCTACGCAGCGCAGCGCGGAGTTCATCGTCGCTCTTCGCACCGAGGTGCGGCAGCGACAGCGTCTCCGTGCCGATGATGACACCGCGCACGGCCTTCATGATGGCCAGCTCGAAGGTATCGGCGATAGACATGACCTCGCCGGTGGCCTTCATCTGCGTACCAAGTTCTTTCTTCGCGTAGACGAATTTGTCGAAGGGCCACTTGGGAAACTTGACGGCCACATAGTCCACCGTCGGCTCAAAGGCGGCGTACGTGCTGCCTGTAACGGCGTTTACGATCTCATCCAGCGTGTAACCGATCGCTATCTTAGTCGCCACCTTGGCGATGGGATAGCCCGTCGCCTTTGACGCCAGCGCCGACGAACGGGACACACGCGGGTTCACCTCGATCACCGCATACTCGAAGGAGTCCGGGTTCAACGCGAATTGGCAGTTGCAGCCACCCTCGACGCCCAGCGCATGGATGATGTCGAGCGCCGCCCGTCGGAGCATCTGATACTCTCTATCGGAGAGGGTGACGGCGGGCGCGATGACAATGCTGTCACCCGTGTGGATGCCAACGGGATCGAAATTTTCCATCGAGCAAACGGCGATGGCGTTGCCCACGCGGTCGCGCATCACCTCAAACTCGATCTCCTTCCAGCCCGCCACCGATTTCTCGATCAAGACCTGACGGATCGGCGAAAGAGACAGCCCGCCCCGCGCGATCTCCCGAAGCTCTCGCTCATCGGCGGCGATGCCACCCCCGGTGCCACCCAGCGTAAACGCAGGACGAACGATCACGGGGTAGCCGATGGCCTCCGCGAGACACACGGCCGCCTCCACATCCTGCACGACGTCGGACGGAATGAGCGGCTGACCGATGCGCTCCATCGTATCTTTGAACATCTGCCTGTCCTCTGCTCGGTCGATCGTATCGGGGGAGGAACCAAGCAACCGCACGCCCATCCGGTCCAGAAACCCGTCCCGAGCAAGCTGCATGCACAGTGTGAGACCTGTCTGCCCACCGAGGCCGGACAGGATGCTGTCCGGCCGCTCCTTCTCGATGATCCGCTTGACTGTCGTCAGGGTGAGCGGCTCGATGTAGATTTTGTCCGCCATGGCGTTGTCCGTCATAATTGTGGCCGGGTTCGAGTTGATCAGCACGATCTCAATGCCGTCGGCCTTCAGCGCCCGGCACGCCTGCGTACCGGCATAGTCAAACTCGGCGGCCTGACCGATGACGATCGGCCCCGACCCAATGACCAGTACTTTTTGGATGCTTGGATCCAGTGGCATATTCACTCACTCTCCTTCCGGGAACACCGGCACATTCAGGCCGGTTCCATCAGACGCAGGAACCTATCAAACAAGAAACCGGTGTCGAGCGGACCGCCGCAGGCTTCCGGGTGGAACTGCGCCGAAAACACCGGGGCGTTCACATACGAAAGACCCTCGCAGGTGTTGTCGTTGACGTTGACAAAGAGCTCCCGGGCCACAGCCGGATCGATGCTGTCGCGGACGACGGCATACCCGTGATTCTGGCTCGTGATGTACACAAGGCCCGTCGTCAGATCTTTCACCGGCTGGTTGGCGCCTCGGTGACCGAACTTGAGCTTTTCCGTCCGAAAACCGCTAGCCAACGCCAGAAGCTGGTGCCCCAGACAGATACCGAAGATGGGACGACCGATTTGCAGCAGTACGCGCAGCGTTTCGATCTCCTCTGGGTTGTCGGCCGGGTCGCCTGGACCGTTTGAGAGCATGATGCCGTCCGGCTCGACGGCCAGGATGTCCCGCGCGGAAGCGTTGTGGGGGAAGACCCACACATCGCATCCGCGCCGTACCAACTCCCGACGGATGTTCTCCTTCAGCCCGTAGTCCACCAGGGCCACCTTGTACCGGCCCGCCGCACTGGGGAAACGGAGGACGGTGTCGGTGGAGACACCCGCCACCGCGTCGCGCACCCGGTAGGCACGCAGGGCCTCTCTGTCGACGGACGATGGGTCATCCGTCACGGCGCCATTCATCACGCCGCTCTCCCGAATGATCTTCGTCAGCGCGCGCGTGTCGATGCCGTACAGGCCAATGATATTTTGGGACTTCAAAAAAGTGTCAAGAGCACCTTCACTTCTGAAATTGGAAGGCTCCCGACACCAATGCTTCACAATATAGGCTTTTGCATGCACAAGCCGTCCATGCGAGGGGCCGGTTTCAAAATCGGAAGGAATGACGCCGTAGTTGCCGATCAGAGGGAAAGTCTGGACAATGATCTGTCCGTAATAACTCTTGTCGGTCAATGTCTCCAAATACCCGGTCATGCCGGTGGTAAACACCACCTCGCCCAGAGCGCACCCCCGACAGCCGAACGCTTCCCCTTCAAACACCCTGCCGTTTTCCAGCAGCAGATATGCTGTCATGTTTTTCCCTCCATCCGCCTTGTATGGTTGTCAACAGCCGCCGCCTTCGCAGCCGTGGCCCGTAAAGCATTTGGTGCAAAACGGCAGCACGGCCTTCTCGCACGCGGTCTTCAGACCCTCGATGCTGATATACCCCAGACTATCCGCACCGATCTTATCTCTGATGGCGTCCAGGTCCATCTTGTTCGCGATCAGATTTTCCTCCGTGTCGATGTCCGTGCCAAAGTAACAGGCATACCGAAACGGCGGCGATGAGATACGCATGTGGACCTCCCGCGCGCCCGCCTGCTTCAGCGCGGTGACGATCTTCTCACTGGTCGTGCCTCGGACGATGGAGTCGTCCACCAGCACGATGCTCTTGCCCCGCAAATTAGCCCGCAGCGGATTCAATTTCATCTTGACGGCGCTCTCGCGCTCCGACTGCGTAGGGAAGATGAAACTGCGCCCGATGTAGCGGTTTTTGACAAACCCAGAGACGAGCGGCAGGCCGCTCGCACCGGCATAACCAATAGCGGCTTCGAGGCCGCTGTCGGGCACGCCGCAGACGGCGTCCGCCGCCACCGGGTGTTCCCGGGCGAGCACCCGCCCCATGTTGTGACGCGCCTCGTATACGCTGAGCCCGTCGATGTCGGAATCCGGGCGCGCAAAGTAGACGTACTCGAAGATGCACAACCCGCTGTTCGGATCCTTTTTTTGCAGGATCACCTTTTCGTAGGTGACCTCACCATTTTCGATGACGACGACCTCACCGGGGCGCACATCCCGCACGAAGCGGAAACCGCAACTGTCCAGCGCGCAACTCTCGGAAGCGACGACAAGCCCCGCGGGACCGCGTCCGATGCACAGCGGACGGTACCCGGAACCGTCCCGTACGGCGATCAGTTTCTTTTCGCTGCTGAGGATGATCAGCGTGAACGCACCCTCCAGCTCGTCCGCCGCGCGAATGACTCCTTTCAGGGCGTCCTTCTCCCGCATGCAGTGATAGGCGATGAGGGAGGCGATGACTTCGGTATCGCTGGTGGCGTTGAAATTCAGCCCCCGCGCCATGAGCTGCCGTTTGATTTTGCCGGCATTTGTGACATTGCCGTTGTGAACGGCGGCGATGCGCCCAGTCAGGTATTCTGTCACAAAGGGCTGCAGGTTGATGTGGACGCTCCGGCCGGTGGTGGAGTAACGGTTGTGTCCCACGGCCAGCTTGCTCTTGGGGATTTTCCCCAGATTCTCGCGCACGAACACCTCGTTGACCAAGCCGGTGTCCTTGTGGCAGACGATGTTACTACCCGAAAGCACGGCGATGCCCGTACCCTCCTGACCTCTGTGCTGCATCGACAGCAGCCCGTTGTAGGTGAGACCGGCCGCCTCCTGCGCAAATAAGCTGGCGCCGAAGACCGCGCATTCCTCCCTTGGCTTATCGCTTCCGTTCAATGTCCGATCCTTTCCCGATGGATGAAACGCCGTCGCCGGCGGACACACTCATTCCACCGTGACGCTTTTGGCGAGATTCCTGGGTTTGTCGATGTCACAGCCCTTGTAGACAGCCACATAGTAACTGAATAACTGGAGCAAGATAACGGACAGCGAGGGCGCCAGCCACTCGCTCACGGGCTGAACGGGCAGCAGCGAGAGATGGTCCGTCTCTTTGACCTCTCTGGAGCTTGTGAGGAACAGCACCCGCGCGCCCCGGCTAAGGACCTGCTCCACATTGCTCACGGTCTTGCCGTAGAGCCGTTCGGTGCAAGCGATCGCCACCACCAGCGTACCTTCCTCGACAAGCGAGATAGTCCCATGTTTCAGTTCCCCGCCCGCGTAGGCCTCGGAGTGAATGTAGGAGATCTCCTTCAACTTCAGCGAACCTTCCAGCGCGACGGCGTAGTCCACATTGCGCCCGATGAAAAAGATGCTCTTGCAGTTGAAACAGGTGGCGGCATACTGCTGGATCCTGTCCACGTGGGCAAACAGGGCCTCCGCCTGATCTGGCAGGACCTCCAGATCGGCCAACAAGGCCCCCTCCTCTTCCGGCGCGATCCGGCCCAGTCCTCGGGCGAAACGGACAGCCAACAGATACAGCAGCGCGAGCTGGGCGCTGAATGCTTTGGTCGTCGCCACGGCGATCTCCGGGCCGGCCAGCGTATAGATCGTGTGGTCGGCCTCTTTGGCGATCGTGCTGCCGACGACGTTGACGACGGCCAATGTGTCGGCGCCCTTGCGCCTGGCCTCACGCAACGCTGCGATGCTGTCGGCGGTCTCCCCCGACTGGCTGATGACAATCACCAGCGTGCCGGGGCCGATCACCGCATTCCGGTAACGAAACTCGCTGGCGAGATCTGTCGCGGCAGGAAAGCGGCAGAGCTGCTCCAGCATGTATTTACCCACCACACTCACATTGTAAGCCGAACCGCAGGCAGTGAAGAGAATTTGGTCGTACCGTCCGATGTCCAAGGCCTCGATAACCGCGTGATTCGCGCCGCCCGGCAGCGCGGAATGGATCGTGTCCCGCAGCACCCGGGGCTGCTCCATGATTTCCTTGAACATGAAGTGTTCGTAACCGCCCTTTTCGGCACTCTCAAAGTTCCAGGAGATGGTCTCCGGCGTCTTGGGGATCACCTCCCTGTCCCGACTGTAGAAGGTGACGCGGTCTTTCTCCAGCACGGCGATCTCCCGGTCTTCGAGGTAACAGATCCTGCTCGTGTGCTTCAAAATGGCCGGGACGTCGGAGGCGATGAAATTGCCCTCGTCGGAGAGACCTATGATGAGCGGGTTGTCCTTCCGCACGGCAATCAGCTTGTCGGGGTCGTCGGCGCACAAGAAGCCCAGCGCGTAGGACCCTTCCAGGGCGTTCGTGACCCGAATCACGGTGTCCATGATGTCGCCCCGGTGATAATATTCGGCGAGCTGCGCCACAATCTCGCTGTCTGTTTCGGAGTGAAACACCACTCCTTTGCGCTCCAGCGTCTCGCGCAGGTACCGGTGATTTTCGATGATCCCGTTGTGGACAATGGCAATCTTCTGCTGGCTGCCGAGGTGCGGATGGGAATTCATATCCGACGGTTCCCCGTGCGTGGCCCATCGCGTGTGCCCGATGCCGATGTGTCCTGCCAATGGACGCCGCCGCAACGCCTCTTCCAACACCGCGAGACGGCCCTTCTGCTTGACCACCGAGACCGCGCCCCGGTCCAATATCGCGAGACCCGCCGAGTCGTAGCCCCGGTATTCCAATTTTTTCAGTCCGTCAAGGATGATGGGGACTGTATCTTTGGTCCCGACATATCCGATGATCCCACACATAGGCGCTTCCCCCTTCGCTCTTCAACGCAAATCGCCGCACACTGTCAATCGACAGCGATGTAGTCGCCGCGGGCCGGCCCGACAGACAGATACCGGATGGGACAACCCACGGCCTCCTCCAGGCGGCGCACATAGGCCACCGCCTCCTTCGGCAGGTCGCGGATGTTACGGCAGGCGGAGATGTCCGTCTGAAAACCATCCATATATTCGTACAGGGGCCGAGCTCTCTCAAGGCGCTGCCCCACGGGGAACTGCGTCGTCTGCACCCCCTCGATCTCATAGGCCGTACAAATGGGAATTTTTTCCATTTGCGAGAGGACATCCAGCTTGGTAAGAGCCAAGCAATCAGCGCCCTGGATGGTCACCCCATAACGAGAGGCGACGACGTCGAACGCACCCACCCGCCGCGGCCGCCCGGTGGCTGCGCCGTATTCCTCGCCCGCCTCCCGCAGGCGGACCGCCTCGTCCCCGAACATCTCCACCGTAAACGGACCCTCGCCCACGCAGCTTGAGTAGGCTTTCATGACGCCGACAGTGCAGTCGAGTTTGGCCGCCGGGATGCCTGCACCGGTGGGCGCGTAAGCGGCCAGAGTCTGCGAGGAAGTGGTGTAGGGGTATATGCCGAAGTCGATATCTCTGAGCGCGCCAAGCTGCGCCTCAAAGAGGATATTCTCCCCGCGCGCGACGGCGTCCGTCAGGTAGTGCGTCGTGTCGCAGACAAAGGGCGCGAGGCGTCGGGCGTATGTCTCCAGCCAGTGCAGGCAGTCATCTACCCGGACTTCGTCGCTGCGATAGCCGCCGACCAGCGTAAGGTTCTTCCAGGACAAAATGTCCGTCAGTCTCTCCCGCCAGGTGTCGGGGCAGAGCAGGTCGCCCATGCGGACGACTTTTTTCATATATTTGTCGGCATACACGGGCGCGATGCCTCGGCGAGTGGAGCCGAACTTTTTGTCGCCCAACCGTTCTTCCTCCAGAATGTCCTGGGCTTTGTGGTAGGGAAAGCAGATCACGGCCCGATCGCTGATTTTGAGCCGTTCCGGCGTGACGGACACGCCGTGTCCGCTCAGGCTGTCGAGTTCCCCGCACAGGTGCGCCAAATCGATCACCATGCCGGCGCCCATGACGTTCACAGTGTCCTCCCGCAGGATACCGGAGGGCAGCAGGTTCAAGATAAATTTCCCGCGTTCGTTGATCACGGTATGCCCGGCGTTGTTGCCGCCCTGGTAGCGGACAATGACACCGTAGTCCTGCGCCAGCAGGTCCACCATACGGCCCTTACCCTCGTCGCCCCAGTTGATTCCGGCGATTGCTGTGAGCACAGCAGTCCCTCCATTTCATAGTATGACCTCAAGTAGAGAGTCAAATAAACATTGTCTTCGGCCCGCCTGAACCTTCCCCGGCCGCGGGACTCCTGAAAAATGACGTCCATCCGGCAAAACCCGAACCACCGCGGGCGCCGCGGACAATGGGTCCGCGCTCTCCCCGCGCGACAGTCGGATTTCTGCCAACGAACGCCTCTTTGTCTTTCCGTCGACACGGGGCCCGGTCCCGCATCCGTCTCGATTGTACCGCCCCGCAAGCCGCCCGGCCACGGGCGCAGGCGCCCCGCGCTCACGGTATCCATTATACACAGCGGGCATGGGTTTTTCAAGGGGAAAGTTTTAAAGCTGTCCCCTGCTTACGCGGGGAACACATGATTGTGAGCCGAATTCGAGGGGAAAATACGCGATCACCCCTGCTGAAGTTGGCGTAATCCCGAGCGATGGCCTTTGAGCCGAGGCGGTTCAGGTGCGCCGTCAAATCCGCGCCCGCATCTTCCTGGATTTTCACGGAGAAAAGTTTACCTGATTTAGAAAAGTCCTGCGGAGCTACGAGCCCTGCGGCCCAAGTATTTCAGCCTTGGCCGGGACCCGGTCTACCGGACAGCGTACTTGCCAGGATAAACAGGCTTTGGGGTGGCGCATTCGGAAGCCCCCAAACCACTCAGTTGGGCCGCCGTTTCACCGAGCCTAAAAAAGGTGGGAGAAAGCCAAAATCAGCCAAAATCGACGCCCGCGGAGCAATCCAACCGCAGATCTAGTACTCCATTCGGCCAGAAACTGTATCTCCATATAATGGGGCCACACACGGCGCACATCAGATGACGAATGATGGTCGCTTCAAAAACACACCGGATGGGGTACTAGTGTACTGTATCGCTGATAAGTAAGTAAAATTATTTTATTAAAATATTGCATAAATAGCCGTTTTATGGTAAGATAAAAAGAAACGGCGGTGAAGGTAAATGGGGAGGCCAAAAA
>JAISCT010000052.1 GCA_031265355.1 Oscillospiraceae bacterium
ATCGTTCAGGTTGTGGCCCTGAGCGATAAATGCCTTTCTGAATTTGTAATGGCTTATGGCTATGCCGAGCCAAGCGATGAAGCCCGCCACGCCGGAAGCGTTCACGAGCCAGAGGTACACGGTGCCTTCGCCCACGAGTGAACCGAGGAAGGCCGCCATGCCGATGGCCGTGGTCAGGCAGAGCGCGAGAACGGGCACGCCCCTCTTGTTTACCTTCTTGAAGGCCGCGGGCGCTTTGCCCTCCATGGCCAACGAGTACAGCATACGCGTCGAGGCGTACATGCCGGAGTTCGCGCAGGACAGCACAGACGTCAGTATTACGGCGTTCATCAGCGCCGCCGCGAAGCCTATGCCCGCGCGGTGGAATATCAGCGTGAACGGACTCATCGACACGTTCTCTATGCCCGTGTGAAGCAGATTGGGATCGTTGTATGGCAGGAGGAAGCTGATGACCAGAATGCCTCCGATGTAGAACAGCATGATGCGGACAAAGACCGTCTTTATGGCTCTGGGAATGCTCTTTTCGGGATGCTCCACCTCACCGGCCGCCACGCCGATGAGCTCGGTGCCCTGAAAAGAGAATCCCGCAATCATAAATATGCTTATGATTGCCGCAAAACCTCCCGGGAACGGCGCGTCCCCTATCGTCCAGTTCGCGAAGCCCGGCGAGGGTCCGCTCATTACCCCGAAAATCATCAAGAGCCCGACGATTAGGAACACGACGATGGTGATCACCTTGATTCCGGCGAACCAGAATTCGCTTTCGCCGTAAGCGCCTACGGAGAAGAAGTTCAGCAGGAACAGCACGAGCAGAAAACCGGCGCTCCAGAGTATCTTTTCGATAGGCGACATGCTGCCGCGCCAGAAGCTTATCACGATAACGCCGGCTTCCAATTCGGCCGCTACTGTTATTGCCCAATTATACCAATAATTCCAACCAAGCGCGAATCCCAACGCGGGATCCACGAATTTTGTGGCATAGGTCTCGAAAGAACCTGTGACAGGCATGTAGGTGGACATTTCACCTAAGCTTGTCATTAAGAAAAAAACCATAATCCCGATGACGCCGTAAGCCAAAAGCGCGCCTCCCGGGCCGGCCTCATGCAACGAGCCGCCGACCGCGACGAACAGGCCGGTTCCTATGGCTCCTCCTATTGCGATCATGTTCACGTGTCTGACTTTAAGCCCACGCTTAAGACCGGTATCTTCATTAGTGCCCATGATTGTGTCATACCCCCTTTTTAAATTCCCCTACTTTTAACGTTTGTCTCGATGCGCCCCGTATGGGCGCAACTGCAAAACGGATATGGATTTTCATATCATTCACGCAAAAATTATAAGCAATGATCATGCCAATCGAGAAAAACGTCCTGCGGCAAGCCGCAGGACGCTGAATGCGGAACGATCGGTATCAATATCGGTTCGAAACCGTCATTTTTGAACCGTTTCCGATACCGTATTTCGAAGATCAAGTTTGTCACCATTGCAACCTAAAGAACCGGTGCAGCACCGCCGCGACCTCGGCGCGGGTGGACATGCCGCGCGGGTCGAATATATTGGCGGGCTTGCCGTTTATAACGCCGGCCGTGTAAAGGGCGTTCACCGCCTCGCTCGCGTAAGCCGCAATGTCAGCGTCGTCAGCGAACATCTCATATTCCCGTTTCTTGGGAAGCTCTTTGTCCGTGAACCGAATGTAGTTGTAAAGGATGACCGCCAAATCCTGTCTTGTAATCGGCGCGTCGGGGTCGAAATTGTTGCCGCCCACGCCGTTCACAATGCCGGCCTCGCGCGCCCATTCGACATAGGCGGCGTAGTAGGCGGCGGCGTCCACATCGCTGAATGTGCCGACGGTGAATCCGCTTGTGTCTATGCCGTGGAGTCTGCCAAGCACCGTAACGATCATTCCGCGCGTCATGGACGTACCCGGACTGAACCGGTCCGCCGTTGTGCCGACCATGAGGCCGCGGGTATAGGCAAACATCACATCGTCGTAGTACCACGCGCTTTCGCTTATATCGGTGAACGGGTTGACAGCCGGCGAGTCTGCGGGCGCGGCGTCTTTAAGTTCGTCAACCGGCTCCGGGCGTCCCGTACCGGATGGGCCTCCGCTCGGACCGGGTGCGCCGCCGCTCGCCTGCGCCTGAATCCGGAGCGTATTGGATTGCAACGTTCCCAGTTTGGCGGCGACTGTTCCGGCGCCCGTACCCGTGACTGTCAGTGTGCCGCTCGCGTCAACCGTCACGGAACCGGTCGCGGTGAAGGTCAGGCTGCTCGGGGATAAGCTGATTTTACCGCCATCCGCTTTCACGCCAAGCACCGTCAAGGCCAGAGTGTCGCCCTGTGTCATGGTAAGCGTATCCGCAGGGCTCAGTTCCAAGGCCGTGAAGTCCTCCGCGCCGACCTGCTCGACTTTAAGCGTCTGTGACGCCGTAAGCCCGGATGCCCCCATTACGGAAACCGCGATTTGTCCGTCGCTGCTCTGCGGCAGAGTACCCTTCAGCGAGAATCGCCCTTCGTCGTCCGCCGTCGCTTGCGTCGGCGCCGCGGCGTTCAACAAACTCGCGGTAAGACCGGGTTGGGTGCGCCCTTTGACAGTGAAATTGCCATCCGTGGTGGCGATGACGCGCGCGTCTCCCGCCAGATTGTCCACAATCAGCGTGGGCGGCGTCAAATCCGGCACGACGGTGACGACTTGGTTAACGCTGCCCAGCGTTGCGCTGTCTATGGCGGTAATCATCAGGGTTTCGTAGCCGCCGATAACCTGCTCGCCGTTCACAGTCGCGCTGTTTTTGGAGAAATAATCCTGCGCGGACAGCGTGAGGGCCTGCGCGCCTTTTACCGACGCCATTTCCTCTTTGTCGCGGTAGCGGATAATGTTAATGTCCGCATTGGCGGCTGTGCCGACGGTCAATTCAAAACCGGGGCTGACGCAGAGAATCGTATTTTTTCCGTCGCCGTCTTGTATTACGCCGCCGGTGAGATTCAGCGTCAGCGTCGGTGTGACCGCCGCTTTGACTTCCACAGCGCCGGAACTTCTCGTTTCAACGCCGTTGCTCTGCACGGCGATGTTCGCTTCGGAGGCGAAGACGGGCGTGACGCCCACAGTGTATTGCCCCGGCGTAAGTCCGGTGAGAATCGCGGTGTGGCTGTCGTCCGCGCCGGCGGGCAGACTCGGGCTGCCATCCTGTGCGCTGTCGTAGGAGAGCGTCAGCCCGCCGGTGACATACCCGGGCTGCCCCGCCGAACTCCCTTCGCTCGCGGACACGGCGGCGGGCATTGCCTGCGCGGGCAGTCCGTCCGCACCATAGGCGGCGACTGTGTAGCCTGTAATCAGGTACCCTGCGGATTTCAAGGTCGCATAATCCGTATCATCCTTTGAAACGCCGTCAAAGGTAACTTCTATGCTTTGGTTTTGTCCGGCCTTGGCCGTCAGGTTGCCGACAGTCGCGTCCGCGAAAGTGCTGTTCGTCACTTTTACCGCCTCGTAGCTCGGCATCCGGTCTAAAGGCATGCGCTGCTCCACGCCCTCGGCATCCGTACCGTAATAGCGGTAGAGTACCGTTTCGGGGTAGTAATCGCCGGGCGTCGCGTCGTCCGGGAATATGGAGGCGTTCAGCGTTACCGTGAGGGTTTTGGAATCATAGTCGCTGCCGCTGCCCTGCCCCACATCGCCGTAGTAATCGCCGACTGCCGCTGTGTTATTCTCTTGATCTTTGCCGCCCAAATTGGTTGTACTGAGCGGAACTTGAATGGTTGTCAGCGCTTCGCCGTCCGGGGCGGCGCGGCGCACCAAGTCCACAGAGTATTGGTAATTCTGCTGCCCGTTCCCGCTGCCCTGCGGCTTGAGGTTTTCCAAGTCAATCGTAAGCGTATCTTTGTTTAGGCTGACTTTTCCGTTTGTGCTTGTGCTTCCGCTCAGGGCGACGCCGCCGATTCCGGGCATCGCGTCCTGCTGCCAGAGCTGCACGGACACGTCGCGGCTTGATTTCAGCATCCATTCGCCTGTGCCGACCTTGTTTGTGTCCTCCGGCAGGGCGATGAGCCACGTCCTGTTGCCGTTCTCATCCCTGCCGGCGAGAGTATTGTAGACGAAACGGGCATCGTTTTCATTCACGGTGTCCTCCGCGCCCCACACGTTCAGCGTGATTTCCGCGCCGTTCGGTGCGTAAAGCCGCAGATCCGCGTCAGTCCCGGCTTCGAGCTGACGGACGGCGAGGAAGTAATCCGCGCTATCGTTGGGCAACGTGAAGCGCCGGGTAAAGATGTCGCCCTCCTTGCCGCTGTATATCTTGGTTCCGGCTATGCTCGGCGGCGCGGCGGCAAACAGGGAGAAGGCTCCGGTATCCTGCGCCGGCGAGAAGGCGCCGCCGGAGGTTTCCGTATCCGCCAACACCCGCAGACCTTCGCCCAGTTCGTTCGCCGGGTCGGAGGCCGCCGACATCGACATCATGCTGTACGTGGTGACGCCGGCCAGATTCGCGTAGTAGTCCGGCAGGTCGCCGTGGCCGAAGGCTAAGTATTCGTTCCCCATATTATAGGCGAACCAGCCGCGCAGATCTTCCAGCAGCCGCGCGCGACCCGCGACCCAGGCGGAGGCCGTGCCCAGGCCCTCGGGCTGAATATTGAGTTTGACGCTGAAATTCATATGAGAATATACGCTGGCAAGATGAAAGGGCCCGAAAATCAAGATTTGCGGGAAGTTGACCTCCAAGCCGCCATAGGCGTAGCCGGCGTATTCGAGGGCAAACAGATTGATCAGATCCGTCGGGGTGAGTTTCGTGCTTTGATCCTCCATATAGGAGATTATGGCGTCCCAGCCCGTTTGCAGGGGGTTGTCGAATTTCAGCCCGAAAGCGCCGCCCAGCTGTCCTTTGATGATATCCTGCACATATTGGTTGGACAGGGCCAAGCCGACGTGTACGCCGATCTTGGCGAAGACACGCGAGCAGTTGGAACCCGCCCGTTTCGGCTCGTTGAACATGCCGAACTCAAAGGTCAGGTAGTCCAGAAAATCGACGCCGACCTTGCCGATTTCCACGCTGCCGGACAGCGTGCCTACCATGCTGTAGAAGCCGCTGGTGATTTCCGCGTGGAAGCTCAGGAGCTGCACCAGCTTGAAGTGCGCGCCGACCGTAAACGTAATGGGCGGGAAGAAGGTGGTGCGCCAGTCGTAGTCGATGGTGTCCACCATATTGCTGATGCCGCCGGAAACGCCGGTGATCCATGCCACAATGGCGGGCGGAACCAAGGGCACGCCCGCTTCGCCGAGGTCGAAGTCGAAGTAGAAGCTGTTGGGCAGCCAGATGCCCAGCCGCTCGGATTCCTTCAGGTGCAGGAAGCCGCCGAGGCTTGCCGGCCCTATCGAAGCGTCCGTTTCAAAGTAATAGTCGTTCTCAAAGGTGTTGATGCGAGCGTAGGCGCTCCCGCCCATGATGTAGAGTTGGGGCAGCGTCAAGCCGCCCTCCGCCTCGATGCCGCGAAACTCCGCGAAATGATCCTGTCCGTTATTGATTTCCAGTTCCAGACGCTCCACGCCGAAACCGCCGAAAGGCTCTTGGGCAAAAGGCCATGTCATCCACAGACCGCCTTTGACGTTGATCATGTTTTTAGTCACCTGTATCTCATCGATGCCGGCGGCAAAACCCGTCCAGCCCGCGATTTCCAAACTGATGTCGCCCCAAGGCGCGAAGGTGACCGGCTTGTCGGAGCCGGCGGGGTTGAGCGAATACCGCGTGCCGTTATACATGTGCATCATCAGCGTGCGGCTTTCCTTGAACATATAACTGGGAACGAAGATAGGCGTGTTCAGGGCTTGCAGCCGCATATTCTCGGCTTCCATATGGATGCCCGCGCTGTCTTTGGTGAATTTCAGCGTGCCCAAGCCGTAGGTTTCGAGGAACATGGCGCCGTTAAAGCTGACTTTTTGCGCCCCCTCGTCGGAGATTTGCACCATGGCCGGGTTCGCGGGGTCGTCGGCGAAGAAGCCCCTTTCGTTATAGAAGGTCAACACGGTAATGGGATAGGCTCCGCTGCCCTGCACTTCCGCTTCCGTCGCGCCGATCTTCATGGCGTACTCGTTCCAACTGTTGCGCACGATGCTCATATAGTATTTGGGCGGCGCGGCGTAGTTGACCTCGGCCGTATGCAGGTTGAAAGCAAGGGTGGCCTTGCCGCCGCTGCCGTATTCGACCCCCGAGCCGGCATTTGAAGTGAATAAGGGACGGTAGCCGACCTGTATGCCCCAGGCTCGTTTGGTGTTTGGCTTTGTGCCGATAACGGAGCCGTTCTCGTATACATTCGTCTCGCCCATATCGCTGAACGCGGGCGCGCCGGTTTCTACCGCGCCGGAGGCTTTCAGGTTCAGCGTCAGGGTCGCCGGGTCGTCCCCGGAAGCGGGGGTAATGGAGCCTCCCGCCTTATCCCAGTCGATTTTGTAAGTATTCAGAATGGGTGAGAAACCGCTGACGTAGGCGCTGTTCGGCTCGTAGACCACGAGATATATCTCGTCTTTTTCAATCGTGTCGGCGCTGAATTGGCCGGATACGGTGACGCTCTCAAACCTGGCCGGGTTCGTGTGATTGGGGGCGGCGCCGTCGAAACGGGCCGGCTTGTAATCCACATCCTCCCCCAAAATGGGGATTTGGATATTGGCCGGATACGTCCCGCCTGTGGGCCATGTGAGCCGCACATCGTAGCCGACGCAGCCGATGTAATTATCCTTGGTAATGTCCGCTTTCACGCCGCCGCCCAAGTCGATGCCTGTTCCCTCCTGCAGCTTGTAGGCTCGTTCATACGGATTGTCGTTATAAAGGTAGACAATATCCTGCGCGAAGTAATCGCTTTGCCGTTCGGTCGCCGTCAGATACCGCTCCGCGCCTTTGTCGTCAAGGCGCAGTCCGTCGCTGTTCGCGGGCAGGGTGTAGGTGAT
>JAISCT010000053.1 GCA_031265355.1 Oscillospiraceae bacterium
GATGATTGCCGTCACCAATATCGTAAGCGCTGTCGTGACGAATATACGCCTCAGAAACCGTGAGTTTGCCCTGCTCAGGGGCATTGGCATGTCGAGGAAGAACCTATCGAAAATGCTGCGCTGCGAATGCCTTCTCTCATCCGGCCGCGCGCTGCTGTTTGGGCTGCCGCTCGGTTCGGTCGTTTGTTGTATCCTTTATTCCGGCTTCACGCGGTCGGGGGAGATGACTTTCACGTATCCGTGGCTCGCCGCTGTGATCAGCGTGGTCGGCGTACTGGCCATAGTATTTACCGCGACCAATATCGCCGAGGGTCAAATCGGCAAGTTGAGCGTTATTGAGGCGCTCAGAGAATAAATTTGGGGAGGCTTAACCGGTATCTCATGAGTCAAACCCAGCAAAGCAATCAAGTGCCCTCTACTTTTGCCTTGTCTTGCTTCTGTAAACGCCAAGGGTATACAAAAACAGCCCCAAAATTTCCTACAATATGGAAAATAAGATTGACTTCTGTGGGTTGCTATCATATAATACTCTCTGTTATTGGGGAATGTAGAAGCCCTGTAATATAAAAACGGCACTGTCCGGCGCCGTTAAGGAGGAGATTGTATGAGGAGAAAAGAGAACATTTGGAAGCGGCTCGCTGCGCTGTGTTTGATGGTGGTGGTCCTGTCGGCTTCCACATTTGCGGCGCCGCTGCAGGTGGCCGACGAGGCCGGCCTGCGGGAGGCCTATTTCACACAGCGGTCCGGTGTGTTTCGCTATGCCACGTTCACCAGTGACGGCGACGTCAGCGCGGAGTACTGTTACGACGATTCGTACTTTTTCCCCAGTTCTTACAGCGGTTACAACCCGCACCTTGCCACGATGTCGCTCTGTTTCGCGATGTCGACGGCCAGTAAAAAGATCGATACATACGAGACCAAGTGCCGCAATGCGCAGAATCTTTTAGAAGAAATTGGATTTACCGATTTCGCGGCTAACGGGTGGTTTTATGTGAAGCCGACCAGGGATTCAATCGGCGCGGTCATCGCCCGCAAAACATTGATTGTGGACAACAGACCCTATACGCTGCTCGCGCTGGCGATCCGGGGCGGCGAATTTGAGAGCGAATGGGCTGGCTGCCTAACTGTTGGCGAAAGCGGTCTGCACCAGGGGTTCCGAGAGGCTCGGGATCAAGTGCTGACGTTTGTGCAGGATTATATCGACCAGAAGAACATCGAAGGGGATCTGAAACTCTGGATCACCGGATTCAGTCGTGGCGCGGCGACGGCGAATCTGTTGGCGGGCGCGTTGGACGATGGCACCGCGCTGGGCGGAGGTACGCTCCGCCCTGAAGATCTGTATGCCTATACTTTCGGGACGCCGCAGGGGGTGCCCCGGGCGCTTGGCGGCAACACGGCGCGCTACGCCAACATCTTTAACGTCATCAGTCTGAGCGACCCTGCCTCCAAAGTGGCGCCCTCGACATGGGATTTCACCTGGTATGGGGAGACGCTGTGGCTGCCGAGCCGGGTGACGGACCCGGTCTACTCAGAGAAGTTGAGCCATATGCTCGCACGCTATGAAGCCTTGGGCGCGACGGAGCGGTACGCCATCGACGATTTTGCCATGAAGACGCTCAAGGTGAATCTGCTTGCTATCCTGCCCGGCGGCAAGCCGTTTCTCAGCCTTGTGGAAGCGCCGGGCGTCACCCAGGATATCTTCTTGAACGACCTCGTCACGAAGTTTGCGAAAGAGACGCTCAAGAGTCGCAAAAATTATGTGAAGAACTATCAAGAGGGCATGCGGGAACTCATGGTCATGCTCGCGGGCACAGATGGCGGGCAGTGGAAGCAGTTCCAAAAGTCGCTTGAGCAGAGGCTGTGCAGCAACATCGCCCCGCTGCTTGCGTCCACAGGGGTGTTTGGCACCGCCGGGAAGATTTGGGCTGGCGGGACCACCGTGCAGCTGGTAGAAAACTATATAACGCAGAGCCTACGTGAGGCCGGCATCACCTCGTATGACGCGGCCTTTATCCGCCGGTTCGCCGTTACCCTATCCGCCAGTCTCGTGGATTTCGCGCTGAGCCACCCGGTGCTCGTCGCCAATCTTTTCAGCAATTTATCAAGCATCCTCCAAGCGCACGCGCCTGAGATTTATCTCGCTTGGATGCAGTCGATGGACACCTACTATGCCGAAAATGGTGCGCCCATGTTTGGCAGCGGTTCCTACCGGGTTATCCGGGTCAACTGTCCGGTGGATGTGGCGGTATATGACGCAGACGGCAATCTAATAGCCTCAATCGTATCGGACGATCCGCAGGATGTGGGCGACGGTTTGATCTCGGTGGTGAACGAGGACGGAGAAAAGCTGGTCTATCTCCCGGCTGTCGCGGATTACACGGTGGAAGTGGTGGCCACGCAGGAGGGGACGCTCAGTTACTCTGTCAACGAATACAGCCCAGAGGCGGGCGAGGTGTCCCGGCTGGTCAACTACTATGGGATCTCCATTGAGACGGGGATGACGCTGACGGGCGATGTCCCGGCCTACGACGAGGAAGCGTTGGCGAATGAGGCGCAGGAGGGTTCGTCAGTCGCGTACGCGCTGTCCTGTGAGGAGGCGGAGATCGCACCGGATGACGACTTGTCGGGTCTGGCGGCCGCGGAGGCCTACTACAGCGTCGAAGTGGTCTCGGCCAACGAGGAACAAGGGACGGTCATGGGCCAGGGCATCCGCCAGCTTGGGAACTTCGCGCAGGTCGAGGCCATGGCCGGCGAGGGTTACGCCTTTGAGGGCTGGTATCTGACGGGCGAGAGAGTCTCGACAGAGGCCCAATACCGCTTCCTAGTCGATGCGGACGTGACCTTGGAAGCCCGGTTCATCGAGGCGGAGGTGTCTGGGGAGATGCCCACGGGTACGCGCAGTTCCGCCGCCGCGGGGCCTGTCAATCAAGTGGTGGGTGCGCGTATCGACACAACGCCCACCGCAAAGACGGCTGGTGGACGGACGAGCGCGTCGGTCCAGACCGGTGAGATCAGCGCCGCCGTGTTCCACGCGCTGGAGGAGGCCAAGGCGAGCGGCGGCGTGCCGGTGGTCACCGTCCGGGTGCAGCCGCCTGTGTCCGAGGTGCCAGTGGACCTGAAAATGCCGCGCGGAGCATGGAAAATATTAGAAAATAAGGAGGGCATCCGGCTCGCGGTGCAGGCGGGCGATGTGACGCTCAACTTCAGCACCGCGGTTATCCGCGGGATCGGGCAGACGGCCGGGGACGTCACGATTCACGCGGGATCTACCGACGTATCGGCGCTCGGGGAGGCGCGAGCGAAAGCAGCGGCCGGTCGGCCCGTCTACGAGTTGCGGGTACAGGCCGGAGAGACGGAGATCTCGGAATTTGCGGGTGGCGTCTTGGTGAGCCTGCCCTATGCGCTGGAGGCCGGCGAGGCGGCGGAGGCCGTGGTCGTCAGCGCGCTGGATGGGGACGCGCGCAAGGTGCGTGAGAAGGTCAGCACCTTCTATGCGCGCGAAAACCGCGTCACGTTTACCACCCGGCATTTCTCGCTGTTTGTGGTGGACCATCACCGCGTGTCGTTCAGCGACGTTACAGAGGCGCACTGGGGGCATGCGGCCATTGAACAGCTCGCGGCCAGAGGGCTTGTGGCCGGCGTAGGCCGCGGCAGATACAGCCCGGACAGGGCTCTGACACGGGCCGAGTTTGTCCAGTTGCTGGCCAATGTACTGGACCTACCGGCGCCGCCCGCCGGGCCGTTGGGGTACCGAGATGTGACGGACGGAGCGTGGTACCACGCCGCCGTATCGGCTGCCGAGGCGGTGGGCCTGCTGCAGGGGCTTGTGGCGGACGACGGCCGGTTTTTGCCGGACCGCGTGATCACGCGGGAGGAGATGGCGGTTCTGCTGGCCAATCTGGCGTTACGGGACGGCTGGCGCGCCGCGGAGGTGCTGCCGGAGATCGGGGTGGCATATGACGACGCGGAAGCGATGGACGGGCGGTACCGCACCGCCATCGCGCAGGTGGTGGCCTGTGGCCTGATGACCGGCGTATCCCCGGGCGTATTCGATCCCAAGGGTTTCACCACCCGCGCCCAAGCCGCCCAGGTCGTGCTGAATCTGCTCCAAACACTGTGGTCGGAAACGTAATGATCCGGTGTGTAATCCGGACTCGATGGTAAACAGGCAGGGCCTCCGGCGCATCGCGCCGGAGGCCCTGCCTGTTTACATGGGCAGGTTGTCATCTAAAAAAGACCACGCTGAGGTAATGCGTTTTGTAGAAGACGATCAATCATGAGTGTCTGTCGTGCTGTATTCGATTAAGCCGTACTTGATTTTAATGCGGTCGAGTTTGTCCAGCATGGCCTTGGAAAGGATGAATAGAAAGAACACGGTGGCGGCAGCGTGGATGAGATCGAAGGGGACGCCTCGTAAATAAGTGGCGAGGAGCATTGCCCCCGTCGGCTGGGGTTGGTACATCAGCGCCATCTCAAGGTTCATGATCCCGCCATAGAGAAAGAACGCGGCGAAGCCGCCGTAGAGGGCGAGAGAACCGCGGTCGCGGTGCAGGCGGCCCTTGCGAAACAGCACGCCGGCCAGAAAGCCGATGAGACCGAGGGCAAACATCTGCCACGGCGTCCAGGGCCCCTGCGAGAAGAACAGATTGCTCACAAACCCCGTCAGCGCCCCGACGAGGAAGCCCGCCTCGCCGCCGAACGCCACCCCCGAGAGGGTGACGAGCGCCACGACCGGCTTGCACTGCGGCAGCATGAAAAAAGCCAGACGCCCCGCTACCGCAAGACCGCATAGCGCGGCCATGATGACGAGTTCGCGCGCCCGGGGTCGGCGGCGTTCGAAGACCAGTGCAAAGGGGAGCATCGTCTCCAAAATGATGAGCAGAGAGATGAAATAATATTTGCGATCGCCAAACAGAGCATAACCGGCGTAGATCGTCAGCGGGACCGCCAGCAGGATCATCCCCGCCGCCGCCAGCGTCCGTCGAGGGAGTGGGTGCCGGGAAACCGGTGGGGGTTGTGTCGTCGACGTCGCGCCGCGCCGTACCGGCGGTGCGCCGTCCGGAGTGCGATCACCGCTCTTTGGCCTGCCGCTGTCTCCCGGCTCGTCCCCGCCGCTGTCGTTCGGTCTATCCTCGCCCGGCGGCGGGTCCGTTCCGCCGAGCGCCCGGACCACGTCCCGCACCGTCACAGCCTGCGGCCAGATGTCGCGCGCCATGCGGTTCGCGCCGGTGGTGTAAAAGCTGTGGCCAGAGAAAAACGCGCGCGGCACACCATCGGACACGATGTGCCCGTCAAAAAGCAACGCGCAGCGGTCGGCGTATTCGGCGCAAAACTCGACGTCGTGGCTGGCCATGACGACGGTCACGTCCGCCGCCGCGAGGGATTTCAAAATCCCGGCCAACATCTGCTTCAGCGCGGCGTCAAGGCCCTTTGTCGGTTCGTCGAGCAACAGGATGCGCGGGCGCATCAACAACACCTTCGCGAGCGCCGCGCGCTGCTGTTCACCGCCCGAAAGATCGTAAGGGTGGACATCCAGCAGGCCATCCAGACGGCACAGCGCGGCCATCTGCCGCAGCCGCGCCTGCCTGTCCGGTTCCTTGCTCTCTGCGAGCATCTCCCATAGATCCGCACGGACGGTCTTTTTGACAAACAGCGCCTGCGGATTCTGCGGCAAGAGAGCCAAAAGACCGCTGCGAAAATTGGAAGCATCCCCCATAACTTGCTCTTGAATCCGCACTTGTCCGCGATACGGCCGGTAGAGATGCGCCATCAAGGAGAGCGCCGTCGTTTTTCCTGTGCCGTTGCCGCCGAGGAGCGCCGTGATCTCGCCGGGGTATGCCTGAAATGACAGCCCCTTGACCACATCGGGCAGGTCTCTCCCGTGGCGAAACCAGACCTCGTCGAGGGCCAAAGCCGGCGCGGCGCGGCGCGGCGCTTCACGCGCCGGTTCCCAAGGCGCGTCCGCCAAGGCACCCGAGTCTCGGCCCGTCGTCTGCCGCGCGTCGAGCCACGCCTTCCCGTCCCGCACCGTCACAGGGCAAGGGGATGTGCTCGCCACGGCGGCCCACACGCGCATGGCTGTCGGCATGGCGAGAAAAAAGTCACGACGGCGGTGCAGCAGGGCTTGCCCCACATGGGCCGGCGCCCCGTCGCAGAGGATGCGTCCGCCGTCCATGACGATCACGCGGTCGGACAGCGGGAACACCTCTTCCAAGCGGTGTTCAATGAGGAGCACAGTCACGCCGAGCGTGCGGTTAATCCGCCCCACGAGCGACAGAAACTCCGACGCCGCAATGGGGTCGAGTTGGCCGGTTGGCTCGTCGAGAAGCAGGACGGAGGGCTGCATGGCCATGACGGACGCGAGGTTGAGGATCTGTTTTTGTCCGCCCGACAGTTCGTCGACGCGCCTGTGAAACCAGGTCTGAATGCCGAAGAACGACGCCATCTCCGCCACGCGCAGGCGGATTGTCTGCGTATTGAAGCCGAGGCTCTCCAGTCCAAACGCCAACTCGTGCCATACCTTGTCGGTGACAATCTGGTTGTCCGGATTTTGCATGACGAAGCCGATCTTGGCACACTGGGTCCGCTGGGGCAGGCTGTCGAGCGCTGCGCCTTCGAACCGGATCGCGCCGCTTTTGACGCCGTGCGGGGCCAGTGTGGGTTTGAGCTGCCGCAGCAGCGTCGTCTTGCCGCTGCCGGACGGCCCGGTGAGGGTGACGAACGAACCCCGTTCGATCACGGCACTGATCCCGTCCAAGGCAGGCCGCGTGCGTTCCGGGTAGGTGAAGGTCAGATTTTCGATGCGATAACTTTCCACATTCGATCCTCCCGGATGTTGATGACGAGCGGCGTCATGCCGAGCGCGAGATAAACCGCAAACAGGCTGAGCGTGTGACCGCCGGCCCACGCGCCTTGGAGGGTGGGGAAGTAGCGAAAATACAGTCCGCCCGCCGCGGCGCCGGCGACGATGTACGCACCGGCGGCGGCCAGAAAGAGGAGCGCGCGCAGATCCCGCCTGTCAAAACGATATAGAGAAAATGCCGTACGTCCCGGCAGACCGTACCCGCGGCTCTTCATGCTGTCGGCAGTTTCGATCGCGTTTTCCAGCGCCCAAGTGACCATGATGGAGAGGATGCGGAAACCGTGCCGTGCCCTCCGGAGCGGGCCGCCGTGGGAGACGCCTCGCCAGAGGCACGCCTGTGCGCGGGCGATGACCTTAATCTGAGCTCGAAAGCGTGGCACGAAGCGCAGTGCCATGGACAAAGTCAGGGACAGAGCGGGGATGATCCGCCCGCATAAATAGACAAATTTGTCCGAGGTCATGACGGCGTGGTAGCAGGAAAACCACGACATGACCGTGACGAGCATGAGCGCCGCGGCGGCGCCGTAGATGAGCGATTCCAGCGTCAGCGGATTGCCGCTCGACAGATAGCTCAGAATTGTACTGCCCCGGTGGTTGAAAGCGGGATTGATCAGCGCTGCGGTCAGCAGCATGGGGAGCATGCCTACCAGAGCGAATGTCAGCGCCCGTCTGCCATTCAGATACACGGTGTACGAAAACGCGCAGACAAACGACAAGACGAGGCAGACGGGATGTATGAACACCATGGCGAACACGATCACCAGTATGAAGTACAGCATGTTTACGGCGGGGTGATAGGACGAAAAGGAATCTCTCATGCGGGCACCTCTCTAATCCTGCACGACGCCGCCCCCGTCCACGTCGCGGCCGAGGTCGCAGGTGTAGACAAATTCCACCGCGTCGCCGTCCTGCAGCAGATAACGCGAACAGCCGTAGTTCGGGAACCAGCCGTTGACCTTGTACATCCAGCCGGACAGCTCGCCCGCATCGAACTCGTAGAGGTTGTGGATGCCCTCGATGTAGGCCGAGTTGTAGAGCGGCGTGCGGACGAATTCCAGATGGATCTGTGCGCGCCGCATCTCGCGCTGGAGAAGGATGAAGGCGTTCTCGCCTTCGGAGAATGTGACGGTCGCCGCGGGGAAGATCACGCCGTCTGCGGGGACAAGTTCGTGTTTTTCCGGTTCCAGGTACACCAGATTGTCCAAAAGTGTATCACAACGTACGGAGAGAGTACAGGTATAGATGTTCCCGCTAAGGCTCACCTCCTGCGATTCCATGGGCGGGGGTTTGCCCGACGGCACGGGATCGGTGAAGTATTGGTCCTGAGCCGCGTCCGGTGTTGCGGCCGGGCCGGGCGATGGCGCCGGGGACATGTCCGACGGATCTGCCGATCGATGCGCGGTGGCGGCAGGAGGAGGCTCGGATATGCCCGGTGGCGTAGACGGCGGCGGTGTATCCGACGTTTCAGTGGACGCTGTCGGGGTGGGCGCGGTGTCGCCCCCTGTATGAGCTGCCGGCGTCGTCACGGACGGCGACGGGATCTCCACCGCGTCGGACACAGCCGAGGCCACCCGGTCGGCGGCGGCCGGTGAGGGGAGTGGCGCGGCGCCATCCCGGTGCACATAGCCGCCGCCCCAGAACCATGCGGCGAGCAGGCAGACCGCGGCGCACAACAGGAGCAGCGACTTCTTCAACACAGCAGATCACGCTCCCCTTCTTAGACGCACTTCTGACACCTGAACTGTTGTTGGTTCAGGCGGATAGTGTGAGAAATCGCATCAACAGTGCCGCTACCTCGGCGCGGGTAGCTGTATTTTTTGGAGCCAGTATCCCTGCCGCGCGGCCGGTGAGCAGACCCTCGGCGGCCGCCCACCGCACGGCGGGCAGCGCCCAGTCGGACACGCTGCCCACGTCGGCGCAGTCCGCGAGGTCCGTGGCCGCACTCGTGTCGAGAGCTTTCCAAGCCGCGTAGTGGTACAAAATCACCGCGACCTGTTCGCGGGTCACGTTGTCGTCCGGACCAAACCGGCCGTCGCCGTACCCGGATACAAGCCCGCTCGCGCCGGCCCAGGCGACGGCGGTCGTATACCATTGGCCGTCTGTCACATCGGGAAACGCCGCTGCGCCTGCCGCGGCGGGTTCATGTTCACAACGGTGGAGGATTGTCACGAACATCGCGCGGGTCAAAGCGGCGTTCGGCGCAAACTTCGCGGCGCCGGTGCCTCGCATCAGATCTGTAGACTGCATATAATTGACTGCCTCGTAGAACCAGTCCGCCGCCGTCACGTCGTCAAATGGGAGGACATCCTCGCTGCCGGTCCCGGCCGCCGGCGTTTCGGGTGCGGCCGCGTCCCCAGTGGGCGGCGGCCCCGAAGGACCGAAGGCGTCCCGCATATCGTACAAGCTGTTTTTTCCTTTCCGAAACCGGTCGTAAGCCGTCAGGGCGTATGTCCCCTGATCGGTCGCCATGTCGCTGACCTCGCCCGTTTGGGTGTGTCTGAAACCGCCGCTGCCCACGGCGAAGCGCAGCAACGCGGTCACTGGATCGCCGTTTCTCTTGATGAAGCGGGGATCTGCCGTGGGATCGATATCGAGCGCGGTCAGAGCGACGATGACTTGGGAGATGCTCTCGACATTGACGGCGCCCCAAGAAGAGAAACCGCCGTCGTCCTCCTGCATGTCGGAGAGCGCCGCCAGCGCGCGGTCGATCGCCGCGGCGACCGGCGGCTGGTCTCGATACGGAGACAGGGTCTGCAACACCATGCCCGTCATATCCGGATCGGGGACGGAGCCGGAGAGCGCGAAGCCGCCCGCTTCTTTTGTGCCTTTTTGAATCTCTCTGTTTAAGATGTAGTCGATCATTTTCCCGCGCGTGGCCGGGTCGGCGGCGCTGTCGTCCGCCGGGATCTCGTATGCCTTTGTATCCAACGCAAGCAAGGTGAACACCGGGCCGTTGATGCCCTGTCGGGTGATGAAGGAGAGATCGGCCATCGGGGTGAGCAGGTTGTGTCCGCCCACGTCCGTGGCTTCGAGGCCGAGGGCGGACAGCGCCAAGATCAGACGCGCGTTTTCCGTCACCCGGCTGCGGTCCAACTGGGCGTTTCCGTTTTGCCGGACATGGGCGACGATTTTGTCAAAATATCCGCTGTAGTAACCTGGCGCCGGATATTCGGCACGCGCCAGAGCCAGCACAGACCACTCCATTCCGAAAGTCGGCTCGGGCACACGAGAAAAAATGTATGCGAGGGCGTTTGCCAGCGTCTCCTCGTAAGCGTCGTCCGCCGCCAGTGCGGACGACGCCCGCGCTGACGTCTCGGTCGCAAGCGCCGTCAGCGGCAGCGCCAGGGCGAGACACACGGCCAATAATAAGCAGAAAAATCTCTTTTTATGTGACAACATCGCTCTTCTTTCCTTTCCGGGCGTTTCGAAGCAGGCCGCTCGAATGACAGATTTGTTAAAAGCCTAGCACGGACAGAGGCGGCTGTCAAGAGGGGTGGGAGACGGCGACACTGAGGGGCCGAGAGTCAGGCGGTGCGCGTGGCGTCGAAGCGCCAAAAAAGTAAAATTTTAACATATTTGACTTTTGCCTGTGTCCTGTGTATAATACCTTTGTATATCCGATTGCTTTGACGAGGTGTAGCTCAGTTTGGCAGAGCGCGTGCTTTGGGAGCACGAAGCCGCAGGTTCAAGTCCTGTCACCTCGACCATGACAAACTTGCCTCTCGAAACCGCTGTGGCGCAGTGTTTTCAAGGGGCTGTTTCATTTCCGCATGCTCTGAGAACTGGTGAAATCTCCTGCGGAACTAACGAACAACGAGCAAAAGGATGCGTGCCAAAGAAAGGAGAGAAAGACTGAAATGAACGGTGATATGCTGCTCTTCGCTGTGTTTTGTATTGAGGGTATCGCGGGATATTTGAAGATGGATGGAAAAGAGTCTTTTGAGTTATTGACCGGAAATGGCAACATCCTTGACACGTATATACTTGAATATTATGATGTGCTTCACACACAAGGAAAGGAGTATATCGTTGAGGAGTTGGTAGGTCTGATGAAGAAGGAAGGATCGATTCAATGATTCTATATCATGGCTCATATGTCGCAATTGAAAAGCCGGATGTATGGCATTCCCGCAAAAAACTCGACTTTGGCAGAGGATTTTATACTACGCCATATCGAGAACAAGTCATCAAATGGACGGCCCGATTCCTGCGTCGATATGGACAGAGAGTGATTTCATCCTATGAGGTCGATGAAGTAAAAATACGAGAAGACATGCGTGTACTTGAATTTCCTACATACAGCGAAGAATGGCTTGATTTTGTCACACTTTGTCGAATGGGTGTGGGAAAGAATGATGGCTTTGATTTGCTCATAGGAAGTGTTGCCAACGATAAAGTGTTTGATGCATTGGAAATATATTTCAGCGGATATTCCGACAAATATACTGCAATCGAAAGGTTGCGTTTTGAAGAACCAAATTTGCAGTATTGTTTTACAAATCAAAATATAATCGATATATATCTTCACTTCATAAAAAGTGAGGTGATAGTATGAGAATCAATCGATTGTTATTGCAACACAAGTACGTCCGTGTGATTCAACTGTTTGCCGCACAAACGGGTCTTCCTCTGCGTGAAGCATTGGAATATTTTTATCTTTCAGAAACGCATTATGAGATGGAACACGGCATTTCCGATATGCACTGTCGAAGCGATGGATATCTCGCGGAAGAATTGCAACTTGAAATGAATCGGTCGAAACAAAAATGAAGATAAGGTATGCCTCAAGAGTCAGACGCACTTCTGACACCCAATGTCAACAGGGAATAGTGCAAGGAGGCTTCCGATGAAAAAGCAGTCAAAGAGACGCATAGTATTGACACAGGCTATTGAAGCAGTGAAAGGAATGATAGAGGGGCAGGAATTTCTCAATGCTGCGAGGAAGCGACCGCAGGATTTCACGAGGAACCGGAAGATGCCAACGCGAGTGCTATAAAAGAGGTGGGTATAGATTTTGAACATGATAAAGAACAACGCTATCACCAAAGCATTGTTCCTCATCGGCACCGCGCTGTTTGCCTTGCTGGCCTGTAAAAATCTGTATGTCCTCATCGATAAAACTGTTCCGTTGTTTTCCAATCGCGCTACCGCCGCGAAGTCGTTGCTGTTGTTTTCGGCTGTTTTGGTGGCGTGTGCCGCCGTCGTCTATGTGGTGGATCGGTTTTGCCGCAGAGAGAACGCCGTGCCCGAACGGAAAGGCACGATAAAATACTATTACATCGCGTTGTTCTTCATCGCCTATGCCTTGCGTTTTGTCTGGATCTCCACAGTCAAAACGCCGCAATACTCCGATTTTCAGCTCTTCTATTGGATCACAAACAACATTGCGTCTGGCAGTAGCCGGTATACGACCGATCCCTATTTTTACACCTGGGCCTATCAGGCCGGATTCCCCGCGTTTATGGCCCCTTTCGCCGTGTTATTCCCCCAAAACGAACTGGCGTTGGTATATGTGAACTGTCTGTTCGAGGCGGGTACCGTATTGTGTATCTTCTATCTGTTGCGTAAATTCTTTTCCCGAAAAAGTGCATTCGTCCTCAGTTTGGTCTATCTCGTCTTTCCCTTCCCTTATACCCTAGCCAGCGTTTACACGAACCAGCTGTCCGCCGTGTTCTTTATGTACCTCGGCGTCTGCATCGCGTTCTCGCGGATTCCGCTCGACGGGGCGCGGTGCTGTGTCGGCGCCGTTTGCTTTGCCGTCGGGAATATGCTGCGGCCGGAAGGCATTCTGTTTTTCAGCGGCTTCGCCGCTCTGTTGCTGTTTTTGACTTTCCATCAAAATCGGGACGCCCGGTCGGCCCTGTCTGCCAAAGTTACGAATTCCCTTCTGCGCCGTGTCCTGCCGCTTGTGCTCTTCTGCGCTGTTTATCTGTGTCTGAGCGCCGTGATCTCGCAACTTTTTGTCTGGGCAAACCTGAACCCGAATGGACTCAAAAACAACTTTCCGCTGTATAAGTTCGCTACGGGCCTCAACGCAAGCAGCACCGGGCAATATACCAAAGAGGACGCCACGTTTTTGATGAGTTTGGATAGCGATTACGACGCCAAAACACGGGATGCAATGACTCTGGATATCATCCATAAAAGGCTGTCAATTGGGCCTGTAAAGCTGGCCGCTCACATGTGGAGAAAAGCCGACGTCATGTGGACGGACAAACAGAGCACATTCCCCGCACTGGCCCCATTTTCTGACAACGACGTCATCTCCTTGGGTGTGAGCATGCGGGTTGTAACACTGAAAAACATCCTGACATTGATCGATGGGCTGTATTGGCTCTTGCTGTTTCTATTTGGCGCGTTTTCGCAATTTCGATTGTTCAGACGCAGGGAGGTCTCCCCATGTTTGCTCTTTGCGGTCATCCTGTTTCTGGGGACGTTTTTCGTTTTCAGTGTGGTCGAAGTGCAAAAGCGGTACGACTATATCATGCTGCCTGTGCTGTTCCTTCTGGCAGCCGTGTCGCTCAAGAGCGATCGAACAAAGCGCGCCCATAAGGATTGCTCTTATGGGATTTTGATGTATACTTTTTAATTTGCTCATAAGAAGATAAGGTATGATTCAAGAGTCAGACGCACTTCTGACACCTGAATCATATCTGGGCGCCCTTTATCAAGCCTGCCGCATCCGGTAGAAATGATGAAGGGCGCCTATTTTTCACAAAAAGGCAATGTCGACAACTCAATAAAAAGCGTTGCGACACAAGTTTATATCCGCCAGACGTTCAAGCTGTCGAGGACGGTAGAGATGAGAATGGTCGCCAGCAGGATGGGGGCGATGTAACGGATGAACACGCGGTAAAGGCGTTCGCGCTTGAATCTTCCAGAGAGACGTACTTCCTGTACGATGGCGTCGGGTTTTAATACAACGCCCACGAAAACGCAGGTGAGCAGCGCCACGATGGGCATGATCACGGAGTTGCTGATGAAATCGAAGAAGTCCAGAATGCTCATGTCGCCGATGGTAAAGCCGCGCCACAGCCCAAACCCCAAAGAACAGGGAATACCCAGCAGCAAAATGACGCCCAGCGTCAGCAGACAGGCCTTGATCCGACCAAAACGAAAGCGGTCCTGTAGGACGGAGACGACTGTCTCCATCAGCGAGATAGACGAGGTGAGCGCGGCAAAAAGAACCAGTAAAAAGAACATCGCGCCGATGACGCCGCCGGCGCCTCCCATGCTGGCGAAGACCTTTGGCATGGTCTCAAACATCAGCGGCGCCCCGGCGTTGATGGCCGATTCGTCCCCGCCGGAGAAGGCAAACACCGCTGGGACGATCATCAAACCCGCGAGCAGCGCGATGCCCGTGTCAAACCATTCGATCTGTTTGGCCGAGCGCTCAATGTCCGTGTCCTTGCGCATATAGGAGCCGTATGTCACCATGATGCCCATGGCCAGCGACATCGAGTAGAACATCTGCCCCATAGCCGCCAAAACAGTCTGGACGGAGAACCGCGACCAGTCCGGCGTCACATAGTAAAGGACACCTTCAGATGCGCCGGGGAGAGTCAGCGCATATACGGTGACCACAAGCAGCAGTACGACGAGCAGAGGCGTCAGCAATTTTCCCGCCCGTTCAATGCCTTTTTGTACACCCAGCATGACAATGACAGCGGTTGCGAACGCATAAAACGCGCCCCAGAAGAGTGGCTGTCCGGTCCCGCCGATAAAGGCGGAGAAGTACCCGTCCGACGCGGCCGCACCACCGGCCCCAGTGGTGAAGGCCACGAAATATTTGGTGACCCAACCGCCCAGCACGCAGTAATAGGAGAGCACAATAACCGGGACAAACGAACTCAGCACACCGAGAAAACTCCATTTTTTGTTCAGCAGACGATATGCACCGATGACACTGTGGCCCACCTTGCGCCCCAGGGCTATCTCGGTGACCATCAGCGTAAAACCGAAAGTGACGACCAGCGCGACGTAGACGAGCAAAAAAATACCCCCGCCGTAACGCGCCGCGAGGTAGGGGAATCTCCATATATTTCCAAGGCCGACGGCGGATCCCGCCGCCGCCAGTACAAAGCCGATCCGGCTTGAAAAGGAAGCGCGTGTTTCCATGTGTCTGACATCCTCCGTATATAATATGAGGGCCGCGCCACATATCCGCTCAACGTTTGAGGCTCGAGAGCGGCGCCTGACTGAAAAAATTATACCATATATTAGGTATATCAGTCAATCTCAAGATAACCGCGGCCCGCCCGTCCACTCAGCGCCGCCCATCGAGAGAGAGAAAAGACCAGAGAAAATGGGCGTCCGAATGCGAAAAATCCCTCTTGACAAGCCGTGACGCGGCATGGTATAGTGATCGCATAACATATAATATATATATAAATGCTATGCAATTAAAAGGAGTGTGACCACAGATGAGACGCACACATCGCGTACTCTATGCACTGCTGCCAGTTCTGCTGCTGCTCACCGCCTGCGCTGCCGGAAACAGCGTGCAGACACCGCCCGCAAACACCCCGCCGACGGCGGGGACACCGGCGCAAACAGAAACCGACACAACTGCGTCGCTCACGCCGCCGGCGCTCGAACAGACGTCGTTCAAACTCGGACATCTCAATTCCACCGCGCATCTGTTAGGCTTTGTGGCGGCGGAGGAGGGCTTTTTTGCCGAAGAAGGGCTGGACGCCGAATTGTTGCTCTTCGCCAGCGCCGGCGAGATGGTGGCGGGGCTTGAGGGCGGAAACTTGGACGCGGCGTTCATCGGTTCTGTGCCCACCATCACCTTTCAGAGCCAGGACCATCCCGTGTCGGTGTTCGGCGGCGCGATGACAAACGGTCACGGGTATGTCATCAAGTCCGAGTTCACTGAAGGGCTCAGCGACTGGGACATCACGATTCTGAGGGGCCGCAACGTCGCGACGGTGAAAAATAGCGTGCAGGAGCTCGAACTCTATATGCTGCTTGATCAGGCGGGTCTCGACCGCGAGACGGATCTCAACGTGGTTGTGTTCGACAGCCAGAAGGATGCCTTTAACGCCCTGGCGGGCGCGGAGATCGACGCCGCGAGCGTTTACTCGCCGTATGCCTCTCTCGCCAAAAACCAGGGGTACGAGGTGGTGTATTACTGTAACGAGGAACCGTTGTTTGAAAATCAGCCCTGCTGCCGTCAGGTGGCGCTGACGCAGGCGCTCACGGACAGGCCGAATACTTATACGGCCTTCGAGCGCGCGTTGATCAAAGCCTATAAGTTCTCGCAGGCGGACCGCGAGAAGACGATTCAAGATGTCAAGAAATACATAGACATTGAGTTGGACGCGCTGGAATATGAGATTTACGGTGGCCACAGCGTGTCACACCCAGACCCCGACAAGGCGGCAACCGTGGCGCTCAAGAGGAAAGTCGTTGACTTTGGCTACACGGCGGACTACGACATCGAGACGCTCTACAACACCGAGATTTTTGCCGGCGCGCTTGCCTCCCTGCTCGCGGAGAATCCGGACGATGCCGTCTATCAGGACTTGCTGGCACATTTTGAGGCGAACGATGCCTGAGAAACTGCCAAAGACAGTTCAGCTCCTGCGTGTCCGGCGCCTGGGCGGCGCCAAAAACAAAGACCAGATGCACAGAAAATCCGGGAAAGACGGGGGGCCGGTGTGCTATGAAAATTGATGTTCAAAATCTCACCGTCACCTATGAAGAGAAGAACGAAACGTTCGCGGCGATCGAGGATGTCACATTCGGCGTCGGCGAGGGCGAGTTTGTCAGTGTCATCGGTTCCTCCGGCTGCGGGAAAAGCACGCTGCTCAGCGTCCTGGAGGGACTCTGCTGTCCCTCCGGCGGGCGCGTGCTGATCGACGGCGAGCCTGTCACGGGCCCTGGGATCGATCGGGGTGTCGTGTTTCAACAATATTCACTCTTCCCATGGATGACGGCGCGACGAAATGTGGCCTTTGGAGTCAAACAGGCCAAGAAGGGGCTCGACCGCGCCGGAGTCCTGAGGATTGCCGACGAATATCTGCGAAAGGTCGGCCTGGGGGACGCGGGACATCGCTATCCCTCGCGCCTTTCGGGCGGGATGCAGCAGCGTGTCGCGATTGCGCGCGCGCTGGCCATGGATACGGACATCCTACTCATGGACGAGCCCTTCGGCGCGGTGGATGCCAAGAACCGCGTGCTCTTGCAGGAGTTGCTGCTGCGGCTGTGGGGCGACGAGGCCAGACGAAAGACCGTCGTGTTCATCACGCACGACATCGACGAGGCCATCTTCCTCTCCGACAGGATCGTTATGCTGACGGAGAGCCCGGGGCGCGTGTACAAGGACGTGCACGTACCGTTCCCGCGTCCGCGCGACCGGACAGGCCTGCTGAATTCCGAGATCTATGCCGTCTTCCGGCGGGACATCACCGCCGAGTTCTTCGGTCGGAAAAGCGGCGAGACAGAGGAGGACTGGGTGATCATATGACGTTGAAAATGCGCTTTTGTAAAACGGCGCATCTCCTGTTCATCTTATTTTTAGCAATTCAGTTTCTCCCGGATCAGATCTCAAAGCCGGACGCGCCCACCTATGCCGTCGGATTTGCCGCCGCGGTGGAGGTGTTGCTGCTCATCGCCTCCGCCACGGCCCAAAAGCGCACGGGACTGGACCTGCCGGCCGATATCGCGGCGTTTTTGTATGTGCTGCTCATCGCGTGGACACTTGCGACGGCTAAATTCAACCTGTTGAAAGAGATGCTCTTCCCGCCGCCGGGGGTCGTGTTTCAGCAGTGTGTGGAGGACATCCCGCAGCTTCTGGGCCACATCGGCTCCTCGCTGGCGCTCATCGCGCAGGGGTATCTGCTGGCGCTGGCGGCGGCCGTGCCGCTGGGCCTTGCGCTGGGTTATGGTGTACGGGTGGGCAGCGCCGCCACCTACATCGCGAAATTTTTGGGCGCGATTCCCCCCGTCGTTTATATTCCATACGGCATCGCGCTGCTGCCGAGCTTCAGGGCCGTCTCCGTGCTCGTGATCTTTCTGGCCTCTTTCTGGCCGATCCTTGCGGGCACCATGAGCGGCGTTTTGTATGTGGAGCAGCGGATCCTGGACTCGGCGCGTGCGCTGAATGTGGGGCGGGGTACGATGCTCTTTCGCATCATCTTGAGCGCCGCGCTGCCGCAGATCTTTATCGGCTGCGGGCAGGGACTCACCGTGTCGTTCATCCTGCTCACCTCGGCGGAGATGATCGGCGCGCGGAGCGGCATGGGGTTTTATGTAAAGAATTATTCGGACCTCGGCAATTACACGCGTACGATAGTGGGCGTACTGGTCATCGGCGTTGTGATCAGCGTCGTGTTCTTTCTGTTCAACAAACTGCAAAAGTTTTTGCTGCGGTGGAAGTGAAAGTTTCACCGGCACCGAAAGAGGGTTCGGTCGAACATCATGCCCACCGCCAGCGGCGTTTTTACCACTTGACAGACGAGAGCATTGCGCATATCATACAAAACACAGTGAGGGGGACTTCGGAGACATGAAGAAATATTGGAACGAGACAATCGAGACGCTGCCGCGTGAAGAACTCAAGGTGCTGCAACTGAAATCGCTGCAGGAGGAACTGCGGTTTGCCTATGAAAACGCACCGTACTACAAGCGGTCGTTTGACGAGGCGGGCGTCTCGCCGGAGGAACTGAAGACACTGCAGGACATCCAAAAATTTCCATTTATAGACAAAAAGACGCAGCGCGATACGCAAGGTGTCGGGAGTTTTTTGGGGGAGCTTTGCGCTGTGTCGGAGGAGCGGGTGATCTTTGTTTCCACCTCCTCCGGGTCCACGGGCGTACCCACGATGAGCCCGTTCACACAGCAGGATTTTGACGAATGGCAGGATGTGGAGAGCCGTTGGTTCTGGCAGGCGGGCATGCGTCCCCATGACCGCTATGTCCACGCGCTCAACTTCTCGCTCTATGTGGGCGGGCCGGACGTCATCGGTGCGCAAAATCTCGGTGCGCTGTGCATCTGGGGTGGCACACTGCCCTCCGAGAGGCTGATTTTCATCTTGAAGGCGTACCAGCCGACCTGCATATGGACAAGCCCGTCCTACGCCTGGTACCTCGGCGAGACCTGTAAAAAGAGCGGCATAGACCCGAAGAAGGACCTCTCGATACGCAAGATCTTCGTCGCCGGTGAGATGGGTGGCTCCATCAAGGCCACGCGCGACGCCATCGAGTCGCTGTGGGGTGCGGAGGTGTTCGACTTCTACGGTCTCTCGGACATCTTTGGTGCCTGCGCCGCGCAGTGCGAGGTGCACGACGGGCTGCACATCGCCGAGGACCACATCTTGGTCGAGACCGTCGACTTAAACACGGGCGAGGTGATCGCACCCGGGCAGCGCGGAGAGCTTGTCTACACAACGCTACGCAAAAAGGCCCGCCCGCTCATCCGGTTCCGCACGGGCGACATCGGGTTTGTGACGACCGAGCCGTGTGCCTGCGGCCGCACCCACGCGCGCATCCACGTGGACGGCCGCAAGGACGACATGTTCATCGTCTCCGCCGTCAACGTCTACCCCAGCGACATCGAATACGTCATCCGCGGCCTCACGGAGGTCACGGGCGAATACACGGTGCGGATCACGGAGAAAAATTTCACCTGTCAGTACGAGGTGACGGTGGAGAACGCCGACGCGGCGCAAGGCACGGATGACCAGGTGGCGGCGCGGGTGTCGGAGGCGCTGAAGGCCCGCATCGGCGTCAAGCCCGTAAGCGTCGTCGTCCTGCCGGACGGTACGCTTGAGCGTTCCACGCACAAGGCAAAGCGCATCATTGACGAACGAAAGCTGGATTATAATATATGAGGTGACGCCCATGAGGCCGCTGTCCGCCCGTACCGCCGGATTCACCGACTCCGTCATACGCCGCATGACGCGCATCGCACAGAGGCACGGCGCCATCAACCTCTCGCAGGGATTTCCCGATTTCGATCCGCCGCGCGCGCTGCTGGACGCGCTGACGCGCGCGGACATGCTGCCGCACCAGTATTCCGTCACCTGGGGTGCGCAGAACTTCCGCGAGGCGCTGGCGGCAAAGCAGTCGCGCTGCATGGGTTTTTCGATCGACCCGGACGCCGAGGTCGTTGTCACCTGTGGTTCCACCGAAGCCATGATGGCGGCGATGATGACGGTGGCAAACCCCGGCGACAAGGTGATCGTTTTCTCTCCATTCTACGAAAACTATGGCGCGGACGCCATTCTCTCCGGCGCCGAGCCCATCTATGTCCCGTTGCGGCCGCCGCATTACGATTTTGACCCGGCCGTGCTGGAAGACGCCTTCCGCCAGAGGCCGGCCGCGCTCATCCTCTGCAACCCCTCCAATCCTTCCGGCAAGGTGTTCGCCCGCAGGGAGCTTGAGATCATCGCCGCGCTCGCGCAGCAGTACGACGCCTATGTGATCACGGACGAGGTGTACGAACACATCGTCTATGCGCCGCACCGTCATGTGTACATGGCGTCCTTGCCCGGCATGCGTACGCGCACGCTGTCCTGTTCGTCGCTTTCGAAGACGTATTCTATTACCGGCTGGCGGCTCGGGTACATCATCGCGCCGCCGGAGCTCATCGACACGGCGAAGAAGGTACACGATTTCCTGACGGTCGGCGCCGCCGCGCCGCTGCAGGAGGCGGCCGTCACGGGTCTGCGGTTCGAGGAGGCGTACTATGAGTCGCTGCTCGCCGTCTACACACAAAAGCGGGAGTTGTTTTTACGGGGGCTCGACGACATCGGGATCGTGCACAACGAACCGCAGGGGGCGTATTACGTGATGATTGACATCTCGGAATTCGGTTGCACGGACGACCTGCAGTTCTGCGAGCTCCTGGCCGAGCGCGTGGGTGTCGCCGCCGTTCCCGGGTCCAGCTTCTTCCGGGAACCGGAGAATCGCTACATCCGATTCCACTTTGCCAAACGCGAGGAGACGCTGCGCGCCGCCCTCGAACGTCTGGCGGACATGCGGACGCGGATGTGATTTTGTTTTCGAGTGTACAAAAGCACCGTTTTCATGAGAGAAAACGGTGCTTTTTGGCATCATTTGCGCAAAAGAAGTGTGAAAGAGAAGGATAATGTGCCGAAAAATGAAAACATGAACAAAAATAGGACGTTTTCGAATTGGCGTATGAACGCGACAAGCACAGCGATTTTGCCACAAAATGTAGAACATTTTCTATTTTCTACATCAAAGTGTTTGCTATTCTCCATTTACTTTTACATGGGATACTTTACAATAAAAGGTGAGGAAGAGGGGATGTCTGTGTTTGTATATGGGCGGCCAAAGGCCTGCTCGTCCACATCTCCTCGCGTAGCCTAAGTTCTTTGGCTTGGTGCAGCAAGCCCAGCTTTACCTACGCCTTGGCATCGTCTCCGCTCATAGCCGGCCTGCCCGGTCGCGCCGGATTACGAGCGTCCCGTCCAGCTCATTCACGACAGTATCCCCATTTTGGAAAGGAAGTGCGCCCGCATGCGAAAAACCTACGTCAAACGGTTTGCATCCCTTCTCTTGATGATGGCTCTGCTCCTACAGAGCAGCGCATTCACCGCAACCGCCGAGCTCTCCGAGACCGGCCCGTTTGCCGTCACCGCCCCGAAGACGGAAAATACCGCCACCCCTCTGGGCATCGATGCGTTCAGCCCCCGCTTCTCCTGGCAGATGGAAACCGACGCCTACAATATGAAACAGACAGCCTATCAGATCGTCGTCGCCACGGACCCGGCGCTGGCCGGCGGCGTGGTTTGGGACTCGGACAAGGTGGCAAGCGACGAATCGGTCAACGTGTATTACGCGGGCGCGCCCCTCGCAAAACGCACCCGCTACCACTGGCAGGTCACTGTTTGGAACGACCAGGGCGATGTGGCCGCTTCAGAGATCTCCTGGTTTGAAACCGGTCTGGCAAGCGCCGACTTCACGGCGGACTTCATCGCCGTTGACAGGATTGAGCCTGTCCTGCCGAACCCCGCCGCGTATGAGATCAGTGTGGACTTCCGCATCGATGAGGCCGGCATGGGTTTTGTGTTCGCGGCCACGGAGGACAATTACCTGATGTGGCAGGTCAGCACGATGCACGCCGAAAACGCCGTCTATCTGCGTCCGCACAAGTGGGCGCCGGGCGGACAGGTGATCGCGCCCACGGGCGTGACGCTGTACAACGGCGCGTCGTTTGTGGAGGGCACCGGGCAGATCGACATCACATCCGCCCTGCCGTTGGACGCCAGGAGCGACTGGAACAAGCTGCGCCTCGTGGTCACAAGCCCCGGCACACAGGCCTCGACGGGCGCGGTGGACACGTACATAAACGATGTGAAGGTCGCCAGCCACCCCAACCTGATCACGCAATACGGCCGCATCGGGTTCCGTGAGGTGGGGAAAGACCTGAGCCAACCGGGATATGAGAGCGCCTCGTTCGACAACATATCGGTGGTCGAGGTCGGCGCCGACAGTTTGAGGGTATTGTTCGAGGAAGACTTCTCCGGCGGCAGAGGCGTGTTCACCGACAACACGATCTCTGTAAAAAATGACGACGACGAACATGGGAACTACGCGTATTGCGAGGGCGACAGCGTCGTCACCCAGACGCCGGCCATGCCGCTCAAAACGGCGGCGATAGGGAACTCCCTGCCCATGTTCAGGACTGAATTCGAGATGTGGCCCGGCAAGGCGGTCAAGAGCGCACGGTTGTACGCGACGGCGTTCGGCCTGTACGACGCGTCCATCAACGGCCAGCTGGTCGCGCCCGACGAGATGTTCAACCCCGGCTGGACGGACTACCGCACCGCGCTGATGTACCAGACATATGACGTGACCGGCCTCTTGCGGGACGGCGTCAACGCCATGGGCGCGGAGACAGGCTCGGGGTGGTTCGCCGGGCACGTCAGCTACGGCAATGGCAGCAACAACCTGTACAAATACGGCAGATACCCGGCTTTCTTGGGTCAGCTTGAGATAACTTACGAAGACGACACGGTCCAGACCGTCAAGACAGACAGCTCCTGGAAGGTATACACGGACGGGCCCGTCACCTTCGCCGACAACCAAGACGGCGAGGCCTATGACGCGCGCAATGAGATTCCAGGCTGGAACCTCGCCGGTTTCGACGATTCGCTGTGGCAGAGCGCGGCGGCCGTGACGTCGGCCAACGCCGCCAGCCTGCTGGGGCGGAGCCGCTCCGGCAACCAGAGCGGACTCAGCGACGTGGCCGTTGACGTGGACAATGTGGAGCTGTTCGCGCACATAGGGCCGCGTGTCCGCCTGGGTGAAGAGGTCGGCTCCGAGGTTGAGAGCATCCTGGGGAAGGACGTCCGGGGCGTCACCATAGTGGGGACATTCCCCGATGGAGATAGGACCCGCTACATATTGGATTGCGGGCAGAACATCGCGGGCGTCGCCAAGATCACTGTACGCGGCGGCCAGGCGGGAGACACCGTGCGGCTCCGCTTTGCCGAGATGCTGCACGACGGCCGCCAGGGCGCCGCCGGGGAACTGGCGCGCGAGGCGCTGCGCTCCGCCCAGGCCACGGACTACTACACCAAGAAGGGTTCAGACGACGAGACATTCACGCCCCGGTTCACATGGCACGGCTTTCGCTACATAGAGGTGCAGGGCTATCCGGGTGCGCTCGACCCGGCCGACGTGGAGGTCTACTTCGTCGGCAGCGACATATCGTTGACCGGTGTGGTCAACAGCTCCAGCGCCGACCTCAACCAGTTCTATGCAAATGTCATGTGGAGCATGCGCGACAACTTCCTTTCGGTACCCACGGATTGCCCGCAGCGCGACGAGCGCTTGGGCTGGACCGGCGACGCGGAAGTCTTCTCCCGCACCGCGGCGTACAACCGCGACACAGATCAGTTCTACAAGAAGTTCATCGCCGACATGGCGGCGCGCCAGCGTCCCGACGGCGGCGTGTGGGACTACAATCCCGACGAAGGCCACGACCACAATTTCGGCAACGCGGCCTGGGCCGACGCGGCCACCATCATACCATGGAACGTCTATCTGATGTACGGAGATAGGCAAATTTTGGAAGATTCCTACACGCTGATGCAGGGTCATGTCTACTACTACACGATGGCGGCCGCGGCGCGGACTGGATCGGACAGCGCGTGGAGCCAGAACGCGACATACGCCGCGTTTGACAGGGTCAGCCCGCAGCAGCCGGAGATCACCGACCTCGGCACGACCGCCGACGACCGCAAATACATCTTGGGCGGCTGCGCCTATGGCGACTGGCTGGCCCCGTCGGGGACGCCCAACCAGGTGACCGCCACGGCCTACTTCGCCCGTTCCGCCGAGCTGCTATCCAAAACGGCGGCTGTACTTGGCAAGGACGGCGACGCGGCCTATTACAAGGCGCTGTCCGACAGGGTCAAGCTGAGCTTCCGGCGCCGGTTCTACGACGCGTCCACAGGCGCGCTCACGGGCAACTCCCAGACGGCTTACCTGCTGGCCCTTGAGTTCGGCCTGCTGCCAGACTCCGAGCGGGGCAAGCTGACCGAACGGCTGCTGGGCCTGATAGAGAGCGCGGGCGACCACCTGACCACCGGGTTCGTCGGCGCGGCGCTGTTGCTGCCCGCCCTGTCGAACACGGACAATCCCGGAGAGGCCTACAACCTGCTGCTGGGCGTGGATACCTACCCCTCGTGGCTGTATTCGATCCGTCAGGGCGCGACGACCACGTGGGAGCGCTGGGATGCCTGGACGGTTGAGAAAGGCTTCCAGGACACGGGCATGAATTCCTTCAACCATTATTCGTTTGGCGCGGCGATGGAATGGGTCTACCGCTACGCGGCTGGCATCGAGGTCGACGAGCGCGCGCCTGGCTTCAAGCACACCATCCTCCAGCCCACGCCTGACAGCCGCCTGAGTTTCCTGAACACAAGCTTCGACAGCGCCTACGGCCGCATTGTCTCCGACTGGACCTACGACGGCCCCACCGGCGCGTTTGTCTACACCGCGAAGGTGCCGGGCAACACTTCGGCCACCGTGTATGTGCCTGCCGCCGACGAAGCGGATGTCACAGTAAACGGTGCGGGCACAAGTGGCGCCCTGCCTGCGGGCGTGACCTACCTGGGGCACGACGCGCAAGCCAAACGGGCTGTCTTCGAGGTGGGTTCGGGCACATACCGTTTCGCCTCGCAGATCAAAGCGGACAAACCCATGAAGCCCGCCCTCGTCGAGTCGCCGGCGAGTGGAACCTATCTCCTGGGCGCGGACGCCAGCCTGCGCGTATCGGTCACCGTAAATGACGGCGGCGACCTGTCGTACCAGTGGTTCCGCAACTCGGTCAAAAACACCGAAAACGGTACGCCCGTCGGTACGGACAGTCCCGTGTATACTGTCCCAACCGACCTTCCGGGCACGAGCTTCTACTATGTGACGGTGACCAACACGCTGAGTGACCGGTCCGCCTCGATTACCAGCGGTGCGGTCGGCGTGAACGTGGTCACGCCGGTCGTCGGCAAGCCGCAGCCCGGCTCCTATGCCCTGGCGCAAAACGTCACGTTGTCCTCCAGCATAGAGGGCGCGGACATCTACTACACCACGGACGGCACGGAGCCCACAGCAGACGGCGCGCGGTTCACAGAGCCCATCCTCGTCAGCCAGAACACCACGATCCGCGCCATCGCTGTAAAGGACGGCGAGATCAGTGACATCACCGATCTGAAGTACATCATCGACGCCAGTCTGCTGCTCTTCTTCGACGATTTCAGCGACGGACTCGGCAAATGGACCGGCACAACCCGCGCTACGATTGTGGATGGCTGGTTGAGACTCACAAACAACGAGAACATGTATTCGACGGTTGGCGGCGATTGGACAAACTACATTCTGGAAGCCGACGTCAAGGTCGAAAACGCGTTCGCGGGATTGACCTTCCGCTGGCAAAGCGCCGGCAACCAGTATATGTGGAACTTCTCCTCCTCGGGATATATGCGCAGGCACACAAAGATAAATGGCACTTTCTCGGCGTTCGCGGACATTCCTTTTAGCCTTGAGAACGCTGGAGACGCGTTCCATGTCAAGCTGATCATCGACGGCGACACGATTTCCTCCTATGTGAACGATGAGCTGCTCGACGTCATGACGCTTGACGACTTCTCCGGCGGCCGCGTTGGGTTCCGCCAATCCGGTGCCGAGGCGGGTCTGTTTGACAATATCGTTGTCACCAAGATTGTCGATACGGCCGAGGTTACGCCGGACAGCAAGGACTTCGGAAGGCTGCCGGAAGGCTATTCCGCCGCCGATCTGACGCCGCAAACCTTCACCTTTGTCTACAACGGCTCGGGATCGCTGAAAACCCTGAACGCCGCGCTGGACGCGAACTCCGACTTTGCGTTTGTCGGTACGCTCACGCAGTCGGGGAATATGGGGACCGTCAGCGCCTTGCCCAAGGCCGGTCTGGCAGCGGGCGATCACACCGGCGCACTGACCTTCACGTTCAACGGCCAGACGATTTCCGTTCCGCTTTCTTTCAAGGTGGGATTCGCGGCGACCGTAATACCCGACGGTTCGGATTACATCGTCGAGGTGGAAAGCGGCACAGACGTGACAGTAACCATCATCGCGGCCGTTTACGACCAAGCCGGCCGGCTGGCCGACATCAAGACGGCACCAAACGAGGTCATAAACGTAGGCGCCCCGCCGACAGTCAAGAAATTCGAGGGGCTCACCGTACCCGACGGCGGCCTCATCAAGTTCTACTTCTGGGACAGCATGACATATGTACCGCTTTGTGCCCCAAAGTAATGTCCGCTCTCAATAAACTGGACACGGACTCTCACATCTGCTTTAAAGCACGACTGTGTCTCTGAAAAGCAAACAAAAAGCACCGTTTTCTCTCACGGAAACGGTGCTTTTTGACATTTTTTGCACCGAAGAAATGTGAAAAAGAAGGATAATACGCCGAAAAATGAAAAAATGAATAAAAACGGGACATTTTCGAATTGGCATATGAACGCGATGACTAAGCACGGCAATTTCGCCACAGAATTTGGAATATTTTCTATTTTCTACATCAAAGTGTTTACTATTCTCCATTTACTTTTGCATGAGATACTCTACAATAAAAAGTGAGGAAGAGGTCCAGCACATTTGCGGAAATATCCTTATTTTGGAAAGGAAGTGTATCCACATGCGAAAAACCTACGTCAAACGTTTTGCATCCCTTCTCCTGATGATGGCTCTGCTCCTCCAAATCAGCGTATTCACCATAGCCGCCGAGCCCACCGGGGCCGATACGTTTTCCGTCATCCTCCCAAAGACGGAAAATACCATTACTCCTCTGGGTATCGATGATTTTACCCCCCGCTTCTCCTGGCAGATGGAAACCGACGCTTATAACATGAAGCAGACAGCCTATCAGATCATCGTCGCCACGGACTCGGCTCTCGCCGACGGCGTGGTCTGGAACTCAAGCAAGGTGTCAAGCGACGAATCGATCAACGTGTATTACGCGGGCGTTCCCCTTGAAAAACGCACCCGCTACTATTGGCAGGTCATGGTTTGGAACGACCGGGGCGATTCGTCCGCCTCAGAGATCACCTGGTTTGAAACCGGTCTGACCCGGGAGGATTTCTCCGCCGAATTCATCGCCGTGAACCGCGCGCCTCTGCTCATGCCCAATCCGGCCTCCTATGAAATCAGTGTCGATTTCAAGGCGGAAAAGAACGGCGCCGGCATCGTTTTCGCCGGACAAAGCGGTTCAACCTTCCTCATGTGGCAGTATAATACCTGGTACGGTGCTAACGGCTCAACCTATTTGCGTCCGCACATGTGGGTCAACAACGCCGTCAGCTTGCCTACAACCGTCACAGGGTACAACGACTGTACGGTCGTGGGCGCCACCGGACAGGTGAACATCGACGCGGTTGTTCCGCAAGAGGCCAAGTATGACTGGCATAACATGCGGCTCGTGATCACCAGTCCGGGCGACGCTAGCGCCACCGGCACGGTGGACACCTACATAGACGGTGTACAGGTATCCCGCCACACGGGACTCATCACCAAATACGGGCAGGTCGGCTTCCGCGCCGTGCAGGCCGACGGTTCTAAACCAGAGCTGGGCTTCGAGCAGTCTGATTTTGACAACTTCCTCATCAAGGGCGGAGACGGCGTCGCGCTGTTTGCCCAAGACTTCAGCGAAGATCGCGGCATTTTCACGCACAGCAACATTTCTTATAAAACCGATGAAACCCGCGGTGGCTACATTTACGTCGACGGCACGGGTCTTCTCAACCCCTTGCTATTCACCCCTATCGTCTCCGGCTCCAGCATTGGCAGTTCGCTGCCTATGGTGCGCAAGAGCTTTGACGCCCTCGCGGGCAAGACCATCAAGAGCGCGCGGCTCTATGCCACCGCCTTCGGTCTTTATGACGCCTTCATCAACGGAACGGCAGTCGCTCCGGACGAGATGTACAACCCCGGCTGGACTGATTACCGCACGGTGCTGATGTATCAGACCTACGATGTGACGCAATTGATCCAGCCCGGTGAAAACGCCCTGGCCGCCCAACTGGGTAACGGCTGGTTTGCCGGGCATGTCGGATACAGTCATACCGGCAACGGCAGCGATAACTCCAACAAATACGGTCAATATCCGGCCTTCCTCGGTCAGCTTGAAATCACCTATACCGACGGTACGGTGCAGACTATCGCCACCGACGGCTCCTGGAAGGTCAATACCGACGGACCTTATCTGGCCACCGACAACCACGACGGCGAGACATATGACGCACGCCGTGAGATCCCCGGCTGGAGCGCGGCCGCCTTCGACGACGTCGATTGGTCTAGCGCAGGCGTGGTCGATTCGGCCAACGCATCCTATCTGCTGGGCAGAACCACATCCAGTTCCTACAGCGGTTTTGCGGGCGCGGTCGTCGACGTGGACAATGTGAGACTCATCTCTCAAATCGGTCCCCGCATTCGAATTGGTCAAACCTTGAGCGACGAGGAAGAAGCTCTGCTTGGCAAAGAGATCCGTGACGTCACCGTCATAGACACCTTCGCTGACGGACGCGTCATTCTTGACTGCGGTCAGAACGTGGCCGGCGTCGTCACGCTCACCATCCGAGGCGGTCAGGCGGGTGACCAAATCCGCTTGCGTTACGCCGAGATGATCAACGACGGCGTCAACAACCAACCCGTCAACGAGCTATATACCGCCGCCCTCCGTTCGGCTAAAGCTACCGACTACTACACCAAAAAGGGCTCCGGCATTGAGGTGTACACCCCCCGCTTTACTTGGCATGGCTTCCGTTACATCGAGGTGCAGGGCTATCCCGGAACCCTGAACGCAGATGATATAAGCGTTTACTTTGTCGGCAGCGAAATCCCCCTGACAGGCATGGTGGAAAGTTCCAGCGCCGATCTGAATCAGTTCTATTCCAACGTTATGTGGAGCCAGAAGGGCAACTTCTTCTCCATCCCATCCGACTGCCCGCAGCGTGACGAACGCTTGGGTTGGATGGACGTCCACGCATTCTCCATCACCGCCGCTTACAACCGAAACGTTGAGGAATTTTTCAACAAGTTCGTGCACGACATGATGTCCCGCCAGCGCCCCGACGGCGGCATGTGGGACTATCTTCCCGACGAGGGTCACGACCACTACTTCGGCAACGCCGGCTGGGCTGACGCGGCTACCATCGTTCCGTGGAACATGTATGTGATGTACGGCGACAAGAAGATCCTGGAAGAAGCCTACTCCATGATGCAGGGACATCTGTACTATCACATGATGGGCGCCTCTTCTTCCACCGGCTCGGACTACGCTTGGAACCAAGGCGCGACATATCCCGCTTTTGACAAAGCCAATCCTCAGCAACCCGCCATCACCGATCTGGGCACGATCGACGACGACCGCAAGTACATTCTCGGCAATTGCGCTTACGGCGATTGGGTGCCTGTCGTGAGCACCCCCAACGAGATCTTCTCGACGGCCTACTACGCCCGTTCGGCCGATATCGTGGCTAACGCGGCAGAAGTGCTTGGCATGACCGATGACGCCGCATACTACAGAGCGTTGGCCGACCGTATCAAGCTGAGTTTTCAGCGTCGCTTCTACAATGAATCCACCGGAATCATCAGCAGCGGCGCCAGAGGGGGCGACACCCAAGCCAGCTACGCCTTTGCCATCGCCTTCGATCTGCTGCCTGCCAGCGAATCGCCCAAGCTGCACGCCAGGCTGGGGCAGCTGGTAGAGTCCACCGGTTACATGACCACCGGTATGCAGGGTTCCCGCGTGCTGCTGCCCGCACTGAGTGAGTCCGGTTACAGCGATCTTGCCTACAACCTGCTCATCGGCGTTGACACCTATCCGTCATGGCTGTACTCCATCCGTCAGGGGGCGACCACGATCTGGGAGCGCTGGAACTCCTACACCAAAGAAACAGGCTTCGGTCCGGTGGGTATGAACTCTTTTAACCACTTCGCCTTCGGCGCGGGCTTTGAATGGGTCTACCGCTATGCGGCTGGCATTGAGGTCGACGAGAGCGCGCCCGGCTTCAAGCACATCATCCTCCAGCCAACTCCCGACAACAGCTTGAGCTTCCTAAACACAAGCTTTGACAGTGCTTACGGCCGCATTGTCTCCGACTGGACATATGATGGGCCTACCGGTGCGTTTGACTACACCGCGACGGTGCCCGGCAATACCTCGGCCACCGTCTATGTTCCCGCCTCTGCCGAGGCGGAGGTCACCTTAAACGGCGTGGGCACAAACGGTGTCCTGCCTGCGGGCGTGACCTACCGGGGTTATGACGCGCAGAGCAAACGAGCCGTCTTCGAGGCGGGTTCGGGTACATACCGTTTCACCTCGCAGATCAAATCGGACAGACCCACGAAACCCGTCCTCGTCGAGTCGCCGGAGAGCGGGACATATCTGCTGGGCGCGGACGCCAGCCTGAGTGTATCGGTCAGCACTAATGACGGCGGCGCGCTGTCATATCAGTGGTTCCGCAGTTCGGCCAAAAACACCGAAAACGGCACACCTGTCGGCACTGACAGTCCCGTGTATACACTACCGACCTCCCTTCCGGGCACAAGCTTCTACTATGTGACGGTGACAAATACGCTGAGCGATCAGTCCGTCTCAATAACAAGCAATGTGGCCAGTGTAAATGTGGTTACGCCAGTAACCGGCAAGCCGCAACCCGGTTCCTACGCCATGGCGCAAAACGTCGTCCTATCCTCCATTATAGAGGGCACGGACATTTACTACACCACGGACGGGACGGCGCCCACGACAGCCAGCGCGCAGTTCACGGCGCCCATCACTGTTAGCCAGAACACTGTCATCCGCGCCATCGCCGTAAAGGACGACGAGATCGGTGAAATCACAGACCTCAAGTACATCATCGACCCCAGCCTGCTGCTGTTCTTTGACGATTTCAGCGATGGACTCGGCAAATGGACAGGCACAGCCAACGCTACGATTGTGGATGGGTGGATGAGACTCACAAGCAATGAGAATATGTATTCGGCAGTCGGCGGTGACTGGACAAACTACATTCTGGAAGCCGACGTCAAGGTCGAAAACGCATACGCTGGATTGACTTTCCGCTGGCAAAGCGGCGGCGACCAATACATGTGGAACTTCTCCTCCACAGGATATATGCGCAGGCATACAAAGATAAACAACACTTTCTCGGCATTCGCAGACATTCCTTTTAAGCTTGAGAACGTTGGAGACGCGTTCCATGTCAAGCTGATCATAGACGGCAACATGATTTCCTCCTATGTGAACGATGAGCTGCTCGACGTCATGACACTGGACAACTTCCCCGGTGGTCGCATTGGTTTCCGCCAATCAGGCACCGAAGCGGGTCTGTTTGACAATATCGTCGTCACCAGAATTGTCGATACAGCTGAGATTACACCTGACATCAAGGACTTCGGAAGACTGCCGGACGGCTATTCCGCCGCCGATCTGACTCCGCAAACCTTCACCTTCGCCTACAACGGCTCGGGATCCCTGAAAACCCTGAGCGCCGACCTAGACGCGAACTCCGACTTTGAGTTTGTCGGTACACTCACGCAGTCTGGAAACATGGGCGCTGTCAGCGTTGTACCCAAGACCGGTTTGGCCGCGGGCGATCACATCGGCGCACTGAGCTTCACGTTCAACGACCAGACGATTTCCGTCCCGCTTTCCTTCAAGGTAGGATTCGCGGCGACCGTAACATCCGACGGTTCGGATTACATCGTCGAGGTGGAAAGCGGCACAGACGTGACAGTAACCATCATCGCGGCCGTTTACGACCAGGCCGGTCGGCTGGCCGATATCAAGACGGCACCAAACGAGGTTATAAACGTAGGCGCCCCGCCGGTCATCAAGAAATTCGAGGGGATAAGCATACCCGATGGTGGCTGCATCAAGTTCTACTTCTGGGAGAGCACGACGTATGTGCCGCTTTGTGCCCCAAAGTAAGGCCCAGTCTCAACAAAACGGGCACGAACGCCCGCACCTGCGTTAAAGCGCGACCGTGTTTCTGAAAAACAAACAAAAAGCACCGTTTCACAAAAGAAACGGTGCTTTTTGATGCTTTTGAAAAGGTATACCTTTTCAAAAGCGCGGCACAAACATCAACGTCTCTATTGTACTGCACGTATTTTGTGAAGTCAAGCAATATATAAAATAATTTTTATATATTTTAGCCAAATTCAGTGAAGCAAATCTCCTCCAAAAGGCGACTTCAAAAAGGTATAGCATGACAGGCTCGCATGAAGAGCGCCGAAGGGGGAGCGTCTTCGTGAAACAGTACACTTTTTGCCCACATTGACGGCAAAAAAGGAGAATATGAGCGACAAATTGCTAGATGGAGTGATGAAATACACAAAATACAAAGAAAAATTTACAGTGTTCTTGTATTTCCTGGCGAGTCGTGATACAATAATTTGTCAACATTTGCGAGGAAACACCCCAGGGATTGGGGATTACATACGGTTGCGAGTGCATCCATAAACGATGCGCCCATACATGATGAAGGAGGAACGTAACGCAATGAAAAAGCAAAATTTAAAACGGTTTGGCGGATTGCTTGTGTGCTTGGCCCTTCTGCTGGCCATGCTGCCCGTGACGATTGTGAACGCGGCGGGGGACATCAGGCTTGACCCCACTGTCGAGTACCAGACCATGGAGGGCTGGGGTACCTCTATCTGCTGGTGGGGCAACACCGTCGGCACATGGATCGGCGCCGCCAACGAGAAGAGTATCGCCTACGGCCTGAGCCTTGACCCGCCTGTTGAGAACATGGAAGTGCGTGACGCCATCATCCATATGTTCTATTCGCCCGACGCGCTGAACATGAACATGGCCCGATTCTGTGTCGGCGGCGGCGACGAGGACAACTACGCCAACACGACCATCACGCGCATCGAAACCATGGTGCCCGGCTGGAGCATCGACATGTACGGCGACGACGGCGGCAACAACGGCGGTGTGGTGGTGGACGGCTTCTATGACAAACCCATCCGGGAGATGAACGACTACGGCCAGCTGTATGTGCTGTGCGAAGCGGCCAGGATCCGTCAGGAATACTGCGATTCGCTTGGCGTCCCCAACGACTTCGTCGTCGAGGTGTTCTCCAACTCACCCCCCTGGTACATGACCGAATCCGGCCGTGTGACCGGCGCTTTTCGCCTGAGCAGCGCTGAGATAGCCGCGTTGGGGGACTGGTCCGTAGGCGGCGCCTCCACGACCGGCAACGCCGACAACATCAAAAAGGATCAAGACATCGCCGACTTTTGCGCGTACATGGCGGCCGCGGCCAAGTATATGGACAACATGCTGGCCCCTTACGGCGCCAAAGTCGACATGGTGAACCCCATGAACGAGCCGGGTTGCTATTACTGGGGCGGCGACCACAGTGGAAACATGTGGAAGCAGGAAGGCTGCAACGTGTCCTACGGTGAGGCGCAGAGCAAGGTGATGCGCGCCATGCGGGCCGCACTGGACGACATCGGCATGGAAGACGTTTTCCTGACCATGGGTGAAACCAGTTACGGCACGACGATCGCCGGTTACCAGCTCTTCGCCGAGGACGTCAAGGACATAACGCCCCTCGTGGGAACCCATGCGTACCAGGCGGAAGAAAACAACATAAGGTCCACAAATGACATCAATCGCACCTATCTGCGCGACCTGACGAAATCCCACGACAAGACCCTGTGGCAGGTGGAGGTCGGTCATAGCAACGGCAATTTTATCACCGGTGCGATGAGCGGCGCCATGAACCTCACAAGGATCATGAACAGAGACCTGAAAACGGCGCAGGTTTCGGGCTGGATGGACTGGTGCCCGGCCGAGCCTCTGTATGACAACCTGACGCTCAACAACGCAAATCAAGTGTCGGGCCTCGGCGGATGGGGTCTGATGCAAGTCAACTCAAATTCGACGGCGTACGGCGTCGAGGGCGTCAAGGGGATCACCATGTTTGGCAAGCCGGCCGGTCCATATGCCGCCCAAACGCCTTCCGTCCCCAATGTCGCCGGTTCCTTCCGCCGGCAAAGTCAGTCCTCTCTGTTCACTGGCACCGGCGCCAATCTGGTGCCGAAGACGCAAATCTTGGAGAACCTGGGGTGGGGCGATTATGCCTACGCGACAGGAAAATCTTATTATACCCATATGAATTACAGCCGGTTCATCAAACAGGGGTACACCCAGATCGACATCGGAAGTGAGCAGATGGTCGCCTTTGTCTCTCCCGATCGGGCAGAGTTGGTCATCGTAGCGTTCTCCTGGACCGGCAACGCAAGCGTCGGCCCGACCCAGGTGGCTTTTACCAACACGCTCAATACGACGGTCGACCTGAGCGCCTTCCCGGGCGCCGCCACAGCCGAAATTTACAGAACGACCGGCGGGACCAGCGCGGCCAACTGGGGCGACAGCTGCCTGCGGATAGCGGATCAGGACGTGTCAGACGGCACATTGGACGTAAACATACCCGCGGCGAGCCAAGTCTACACTTATGTCATCAAAAACAGCGCGGGCAGCGCGCTTTATGCCAGAAACAACGTCCATGAAATGGTAAATTCCGAGGTCGTCTATACCGACCCCAAGTATTCACGGATCAACAAGTTTGCGTACACGGGTCTCAATACCACTTGGACCAAACAGATGTGGCACCAGTCGTTCCCGGGCGACGGTACGGACATTACCGCTTACCGGCCGTCTGCGGCGCACGCCCAGCAATTTAACCAGTGGGGCGGTACCTATAGCCCCGCCTCTTATACCGTCTGGAACAACAACAATCTCGCCGCCAATCCGTCGCGTAACGCGTATGGCTTTTCAGTCCGCCGCGCAACGGTTGACGGCGCGACGGTGAGCTTCACGTTTGACGGCAAAAGCGTCGCCATCTGGGGCCTGCTGAAGGATGAGACAAACGCGGCCGATTTCAGCGTCGCCGTGGACGGCGAAGTCGTGACAGCCAGCGTCAGCAACCTGGGTACGCCCGGAGTCAACGCGTGTCTGTACGACACAGGAAGTTTGAACGGCGACGGCCCACACACCCTGACCATCACCAAGAACGGCGCGGCCGGTCAACTGGACATCGGAAACGCCAAGATCGGGTACGACTTCGGCGGCTTGCACGCCGCTATCAAGGCATTTGAAGCCGGCGGGACGGCGGACGATACGCACGAAATCTACCGAAACGCGCTGGAAGTCTACGAGGCCCCCGTATCGTCGCAGGCCGGGATCGATCGGGCGGCCATGCTGCTGAGAACGCTGACCTTCGGCGCCGACGTCTCGATCCAAAAGACGAACAAAGCGAGCGTGACCGCCACTTGCGGTATAGCGAACAATACGGACGAGGCATTGACCGTCAACCTGATTCTGGCGCAGTACAACGGCAGGGGACAGCTGCAGTCTGTGACGCGGAAGGATACGGCCGTACAGGAGGCCTTGCGCGTTGAAACGATTGCCATGGCCATTCCCGAAGGGTTGAGCGGTACGGTGAAGGCATACATATGGGATGCAGCCTTTGAACCGCTCTGCTCTGACGCGACGTATCGCCTGCTTACCCGAAATCAATAAAAGAAAAGAAAAATTTACGATATTCTTGTATTTCATGCCGAGATATGATATAATACTCTGAATTCCGACCATTCAAACAAGGGAAAACGCTCCAAGATTTGGAGTTTTTCTGCGCGGCGGATCGGTGTGCAGACGGATCGGCCGCAGGATGGGCCCTGTGCAGACGGGCCGAGGGAGAGGCGGGAGACGCCCGCTTCGCAAAGAGGAAGAGCGGGAGAGAAAGGTGATGTGCCGAAAAACAAAAAAAGACGAGGGCGTTGCTTGTGCTTTTGTTTTCTTTAGAATTGCTTAAAAAATGAATCGTTTAAAAACGCAATTGTTTTTGAAAGGAAGATCTTCTGCCTAAATTCCCGTCTCGGGATATACCTAAAACAACAAATGCAAGATACAAGGAGTGTTTACGATGAAGAAGCGCAACCAAGTCACACGCATCGCGTCGTTCGCGCTGGCATGCGTGCTGCTGCTGACGGTGTTCCCGGTGGCCTCGCCGCCAGCGCGGGCGGCCAGCGCTGTGGCAGCCACGTCCGCTCCTGTCACGGGCATCGACGCGCGCAAGCTCAACTTCAACGACAGTTGGAAATTCCTATTGGTTTCCAATAGCGCCGTGACCGACACAACCGACCGCTCCGCCGTCGCCTTTGACGACAGCGGCTGGAAAGACGTGACGCTGCCGCATGACTGGAGCATTTACGAGGCCTATGGCAGCGGCAACTCCCGCCGTTCCCAGGGTTATCTGCCCGGCGGCCTGGGGTGGTACCGCAAGACATTCACACTGGATTCGTCATATGCCGACAAAAAGGTTTCGATCATGTTCGACGGCATCGTCCAGGTAAGTGAAGTTTACATAAACGGCACGAAACTGGGAATGCAGTTTCTCGGCTACAACACGTTCGACTACGATATTACGCCGTATATCCACACCGACGGCACTGCGAACACAATCGCCGTCCGCGTACAGGCGCCCGGCAATATTCAGCGCTGGTACTGCGGCGCGGGTATTTACCGCAACACGTATCTCATCGTAACCGAAACGACTTACGTGCCCACGAACGGTGTTTTCGTCACGACTCCGAAGGAAGGGCTCACACCCGCATGGCAGTCCATGACGCCCATCAACCCGACGAACGCTGTCGTCAACGTCAAGACGAAAGTCACGAACGAATCCGGCGCGGCGAACGACTATTCCGTCCGCTCGACGATCGTCAACAGGCAGGGTGAAACGGTCGTCGCACCGGTCGCCTCACCGGCGGTGAACATCGTGAGCGGCTCGACGATCACCGCGGAGCAGAACATCGACCTGCCAAACCCGAAGCTCTGGTCGGTGGACAGCCCGAACCTCTACTGGCTCAAGACCGAGGTTCTCCAAGGTTCAACCGTCGTCGATACCGTGACGACGCGCTTCGGCGTCCGCTATATCGAGTTCGACGCCAGCAAAGGCTTCTTCCTGAACGGCGTACATACGAAGCTCAACGGCATGTGCGAGCACGGCGACTTAGGCTCGCTGGGCATGGAGGTTTATCAGGCCGGCATCGACCGCCGCATCCGGAAACTCAAAGACATGGGCGTGAACGCCGTGCGCACCGCGCACAATCCCGTCCCGCCGGAATATATCGAGGCGTGTGACCGCTTGGGCATGCTGGTGTTCGAAGAGGCTTTCGACCAGTGGACTACGACCAAAAACAGCAATGATTTCGGAAAATATTTCACGAAATCCATCGACGACGGCACGACGACCGTGTTTACCATCGCCAACACCGCGTCTTCCATCACCTGGAACAGGCCCGACCTCATCTCCAATGCGGAGCGCGAAATGAAGGCGATGGTTGACCGCGACAAAAACGCGCCGTCTATCTTTTCCTGGAGCGCCGGCAATGAGATTGACCAGTACGGCACTGCCAGCGGCATCCCGCTGTATAACCAGATTCGCGCGTGGGTGCGGGAAATCGACACGACCCGCCCCGTGGCCGCCGCCCCGCCGTCATGGTCGGGCACGTACGAGACCCAAAGGAACCTCATACCCATTTCGGATATTTACGGCTTTAACTATAAGACGACCCAATACGCCACCAACCACGCCGCCTATCCGAACTCGGTAATCTTCGGTTCGGAGACGTCGTCCGCCTGGTTCTCGCGCGGCGTGTACCACATCGACTCATACGGCTCAAACGAGAGCACGACCACCGATCGTCAGTATTCCGAATATCCGTTCGGAACGCACTTCGAGCTTGCGTCGGTCTCCCTGGTCAACCACCGCCCTGATTATGTCGCGGGCGAGTTTGTCTGGACGGGACACGCTTACCTCGGCGAGCCGCAGAATATGGAAAGCTATGCGGTGAGCTCGTACTATGGCTCTATCGACACAGCCGGCTTTGAGAAGGACATTTTCTACTTCTACAAGAGCAACTGGACGACCGAGCCGGTGCTGCACCTGCTCCCGCAGAACTGGAACTGGACGCAGGGGCAGCAGATACCGATCATTCTGTACACGAACATGCCAAACGTGGAGATCTACCTCAACGGCACCGTTATCTACTCCAAGAAGGACTGGGACGTATATACGTCAAGCCCCGCTTACATAGAGTGCGGCAGGTTCCCGTTCCAAGCGGGCACGCTCAAGGCTGTTGGCTATGACGCGAGCGGCAAGAAAATCATCGAGGACGTCGTTTATACGGCGGGCGCGGCCGCGAGCGTCCGGCTTTCGGCGGACCGCGCTTTCATCGGCAACGACGGCACAGACATCGCCTACGTCGAGGCGACCATCGTCGATTCCGCCGGGAACAAAGTCCCAGACGCGGCGGGCAAAGTGACGTTCAGCGTATCGGGCGGCGAGATCCTCGCTCTCGACAGCGGCGACCCCACTTCCACCGAAGCGCGCCGCGGCGTAAACAGCCGCAACGCCTTCTCGGGCAAGGCGCTCGCCATCGTCCGCCCGACGAAGGGCAGCGTGAGCGACATAACCGTCACCGCGACATACGCGGCGGGCAGCGGAACCGTCGCGTCCAACGTCGTGACAATCGGCTCCGTCACGGGCGCGTCCGTTGACGGCACCGACATTATCTCCACCGACGGCGCGGAAGTGACGACGGGCGTCGGCATACGGCCGATGATGCCCAAATCTATCCGCGTCACCTACAGCAGCGGCCTGCTTATTGAGACGGCCGTTGAGGAGTGGGTGCTGGACGAAGTCGATATTACCACAGAGGGCGACCATATCGCTTACGGCCATCTGGCGGGCGACCTCGGCGTGGCGGAATGCGTTGTCCACGTCAAGCCCATCGGCGCCGTCGCGGACATTGACGTAAACACGCTGCCAACGCTCGCGCCGCCGCTGCCGGTTTTTATCACGATTCACTATTCGGACGGCACGGTGGGCGCGGCGGAGGTCGTGTGGCCCGCCGTCGATCCGTCGCTGTACGCCGCGGCCGGCAGCACGTTCAACGTGGTCGGCTCGCTCGGCGAGATCACTGTCACGGCGCGCGTGGCCGTGAAGGAGTTTGATTACGCCGAGACGGTCAATCTCGAAGCCGTCGTCGGGAAAATGCCCACATTCCCTGACGGCGTGACGGTACACTTCAAGGACGGCACGCAAGACTTCGTCCCCGTCACGTGGGATCCGCCGGCGACGCTTGTTTCGGGGCCGGGCAGATTCACCGTGACGGGTTCCATACTCGGCTCGACGACGTTGGCCGCCACCGCGTATGTGCATGTGCAGTACGTCGTCTATTTGAGCGACCTCGACTGGTCGTCGTTCACGGGTACCGCGCCGACGAAAGACAAAACGATTGTCACGGGTGAAACGCTGATAGCCCGCAACGACGTAAACGGCGCGTCCCCCACATACGACAAGGGCCTGGCGACGCACGCGCCGATGACCGCGACGTATAACATCGCGGATATAGGCTTCGTCCGCTTCACCTCGCTGGTCTCGCTGGGCGAAGACTACGGGCGTTACGCGGAAGGTTCGGTGATATTTAAGGTTTACCTCGACGGCAAGCTCGCCTATACGAGCCAACCGCTGAACTGCTACGACATGTCGCCGCTGATCGACTTGGACGTCACGGGCGTTAAGCAGTTCAGTATCGAGCTGACGCCTTACGGCGACGCCAACCCCGAGTTGTTTATCGGCAACTGGGCAGACGCGAAATTCTACTCGGATGAATCGCAGGAGCCGGTCAATCTCGCGCAGGTCTACTACGTCCGGAAGGGGATGCCCGGCGACCTGCCAAACATCCTGATTAACCCGACGATAAACTCGACGAAGTACTACGGCAAGGTATATCTGTCCTACAATAACCCGAACCTTGATGCGGTCAACCTGCTCGGCAAAACGGTAACGGCGGTCGCTACGCTGCCCAGCGGCGCGACGACGACCGTGACGGTGCCCGTCGTCGTCGTCCCGCGTTCCCTGAAGTACTTCTACGACCCGGGCGACACATCGGCGACATGGGCGAACATAAAGACCCTTGTGGAGAAAGACGGCTGGACGATGGGCAATACGTCGGCGTGGCCGGCCAACGTGACGACAGGGGTAAACACGGGCTGGTACGCCACCAGCGGCAGCGGGACGACGGTCAGCACCAGCGCCACAGGAGTATCGACCTCTACCGGCCTTTTCACCAGTCTGCTGTACACGACGTCCAACAACTCAAAGATCGGGTTCAACTTTACGGGCCTCACCAACGGCACAAGCTATACTGTGTACTTGGGCTACTACAACCCATGGGCGAGCCGGACACTTACCACTTGGTCGTCCACGACGGCGGTGACCGGAGCCTTAGGCGCGCCCCCCTATAACGCGTCTACGGGCGTCTCCCAAGGCTCAAACACCGCGAATACCACGAGTGCGGTCAGGACGTTCTCCGTGACGCCGACCGCGTCGCAGATCCGCGTCGGCATATTCTGCACCGGCAATCAGCCCATGGTGTCCTTCGCCATGCTGGAGGAGAACGTCGCGACGCCGTCGTACACCGCGGCGCTCGTCAAGCCTGCCGAAGGCGTAGTGTCCTATTCCGCGCCGTTCGCGAGCGGCGCGACAGCGGCCGTCGCATCGGGCGACCGCCTCTTCTTCAACATCGTGCTCGAAGACGGTTACGAGATTATCGACGTGAACGTCACGAACGGAGCGACCGCCGAAGTCGTCGGAAACCAGATCATTGTGAGCAATATCACAGCGGACACGACGATTACGCCGGACGTGTTGTTGACGGGTCAGCCGGCGATAACCGCGTTCGATTTCCCGACGGTTGAGGATGAGATCGTGTTGATCAACCAGCTGGCGCGCACGATCAATGTCACCGTCCCATACAGCACCAACGTGACATCCCTCAGTCCGACGGTTCGTTTTATAGGCGAGAGCTATGAGCCGACTGGAGCGCTGGATTTCTCCGCGCCGAAGACATACACCGTCAAAAACGGCGACGCCGTGAGCCAGTACACCGTCACCGTCACGGCCGACCCTGGCGCAGACTGTGACATCACAAGCTTCGCCATAGATTCCCGCGAAGGCGTTATAAACGGCGCAAACATCGCGCTGACGCTGGCGCTGCCCTACGGAACCGTTGTGGCAGACGTGTTGCCTGTTGTCAGAACGAGCATCGGCGCGTCATACGCTCCGGCGAGTCCTGTGACGTTCATACCCGGAACACCCGTCACATACACCGTGACATCAGCCAACGGCCTGAATTCCAAGGAGTATTTCGTAACGGTGACGGTCGATCCGCCGGTCATTGCGGGGCTGTCTCCGTCTCAGACCACGACGCTTGAGACGACGCCGGAAGACGGCGAGTCGTTGCTTCCGAGGCGGGTCGAGGTCGTCCTGGAGTCGGGTCAGACGGTCATGGCCGATGTCACGTGGGGTCAGGCGACTTACACGCTCAACACTGCCGTAACCGTGATCGGTGTGATCTCCTACGACGGCTCGGCTCCGATCTCCAGGACGTTCCATGTGGATGTCGTCGAGAAAGATGCGATTACCGCGCAAGCGTCGGTCAAAACCGAAAGCGGCTTTGTCATAGCGGACTTCTCGGTGATCAACATGACGTCCGAAGATGAGAGCGCCATTGCGTTCATCGCTCAGTACGCCGGCGACCGGCTTGTCCAGGTTTGGTCGGAATCGTTGGATGTGGCGCCGCTCTCTCGCAACGCCATCGGCATCGACGGCATCCCATTCGACGCTGACAGCGTGTACAGGGCATTTTTATGGGACGTGACGACCTATATCCCGCTGTGTGCTTTCACTGAGCTGTTCGGCACGCGTTACGACAATCTCGCGCTGAACGTACCTGCCAGAAGCACAAATGCCGAAACCGCGAATCCAGTCGCAAACGCGGTAGACGGGAATCGGACCGGCACCAGATGGTGCACCACGGCGAGCGGGTACCCAAGATGGATAGAAGTTGACCTCGGTTCCGAATGCAGATTGGAGGCGCTTAATCTGTATTTCGAAGCCAGAACAGCAAGCACGTATTACCAATACAAGGTATGGGGGCGTTCGACGCCGATCACCAATTGGAGTACGCCCTACGCGACGAACAAGGATTTCTCCGCCGACAGCGAGTATTTCTTGTTCGCCGACAAAAGCGATAGCACGGCGGTCGGTTACACGGCTGCCGCTTTGAGCGGAACGGCGCGCTATATCGTGATTCAGATTACGGGTACCAACGATAGCGGTGCCTGGGCTTCGATCCATTCCATCGAGGTTTCAGGTTGGAAGTAAGACGTTGAAACCCAAACACAAGAAGGCCGCCAGGCGTCGTGAAGACGCCTGGCGGCCTTTTGACAAGAATTCTCTTGCTTTAAGGCCTTAAAACATAGTATGATAAAGGTAGTCTTCGCTTCCTCGGCGGACATGGGCCGAAACGGCGTGCGGCAGGGACGGAATTGGAAAAAATCAGAAATCAAAAAACGCGGGCGCGGCGCGTCTGCGGATGTGGAGGCAGTGAGATGAATTTGCTGACGACGCTTTTGAACAAGAAGACATGCGCGTTTGCCGCGGGGGTGGCGGCCGGGTTGGCCCTGCCGCTCGTGGCAAAGAGCAAGACGACGCGGCGGGCGGCCGTGCATCTCGTGGTGCAGGGGCTCAAACTGCGCGACAACGCGCAGACGGCGCTGGCGTCTATTCAGGAAGAGGCGCAGGACATATACGCCGAGGCCACACAGCGGCGGACACCCTCCGCGGAGGCCTGACCGCATGACCTACACGGTGGCCAGCGACATTCCGGGGCGTCTGCGCGTCCGGTTTGGCCGCTATGCCTTTTCGGAGGCGCAAGGGTGTGCGCTGGAAGAGACATTGACCAAAATCCGCGGCGTACTCTCGGCGCGCGCGGGGTATAGGACCGGCAGTCTTCTGATTGTTTACGCGGCGCACATGCGGGCGGATGTGCTGCGCGCGCTGGACGCGTTGCGTCTCCCCGCTGCCCCGGCGGCGCTGCCCGAGGGAAAAAACCGGGCGGACGGGGTGTTCCGCAAGGCGCTGCTGCAGCTGGCCGGCCGGCAGTGCGTGCGCCGCTTGCTGCCCGTGCCGCTTCGCACCTGCCTTATCGTGTGGCGGTCTCTGCGCTTTTTGCGGCGCGGGGCCGCCGTGCTGTGCGCCGGGCGCCTGAACGTGGACGTGCTGGACGCCGCCGCCATCGGCGGCGCGATGGTCCTGCGGGACTTTGCCGCCGCCTCCTCGATCATGTTCCTGTTGCGGCTCTCGGAACTGCTGGAGGCGCATACGCTGCAGAAGACCCGCGGGATTTTGTTGGAGAGTTTGCAGGTCAACACTGATGTGGTCTGGATCGAAGAGGCGGGGATGCCGCGACGGATCTCCGCGAGAGACCTCAGCATCGGGGACCATGTGGTGGCACGCGCCGGGGGCGTTATCCCGGTCGACGGCGAGGTGCTGAGCGGCGAGGCCGTGGTCAACGAGTCGTCAATGACCGGCGAGGCGCAGGGCGTATTTAAAAAACAGGGCGACACGGTGTTTGCCGGGACGTCGCTGGTGGAGGGCTGCCTGACTGTGGAGGCCCGCGCGTGGGAAGGCGACACCCGCGTCAGTCGGATTGTACGGATCATTGAACAGGCGGAGGGGCGCAAAGCGACCGCGCAGGGCCGAGCGGAGCAATTGGCCGATCGGCTCGTGCCGTTTAGCTTTCTGCTCTCCGGGCTCGTGCTGCTCGCCACGCGCAACCTGACGAAGGCACTGTCCGTTCTCTTGGTGGACTACTCCTGCGCCGTCAAGTTGGCGACGCCGGTGGCGGTGCTCTCCGCGATGCGCGAGGCATCCGAATTGGGTGTGTTGGTCAAGGGAGGCCGGTTTTTGGAGGTCGTCGCCGAGGCGGACACCTTTGTGTTTGATAAGACAGGAACACTGACCATCGCCGCTCCGCGCGTGAGCGGTGTGACCCCGTTTGGGGCGCGGACCCGTGAGGAGGTGCTGCGCCTAGCCGCCTGCATGGAGGAGCATTTTCCGCATAGTGTCGCCCGCGCGATTGTGAACGCCGCCAAAGCGGAAGAGCTGCGCCACGAGGAGGAACACGCGGAGGTGGAGTATATTGCGGCGCACGGCGTATCTACTTTCATCCATGGGAAACGCGCCGTCATCGGCAGCCGCCACTTCATCTTCGAAGATGAGGGTGTCCCATTGACGGAGGCAGAGTGCACGGCGCTGGGGAGCGAGTGCGACTCTGCGATTTTTCTGGCTGTGGATGGGGCGTTGGCGGGCTGCATCGCGGTCACAGATCCGCCCCGGCCGGAAGCGGCGGGGGCCGTCGCGGCTCTGCGGGCCCTGGGTGTGAAACGGGTACTGATGATGACCGGCGACGGCGAGGCGGCGGCACGCAAAGCGGCGGCGCTCCTCGGTATTGACGAGTTTCGCGCGCAGGTGTTGCCGGAGAACAAAGCGGACACGATCGATGTGTTGCGCGCACGCGGGGATACGGTGGTCATGGTGGGGGACGGCATCAATGACGCCCCGGCCCTGGCCCGCGCCGACGCCTCGATCTCCATGCGCGACGCGTCCGATCTGGCGCAGGATGTAGCGGACTGTGTGCTCACGCGTTCAGATCTGCGGCAGTTGGTGGAGCTTCGGGTACTGGGACGGACGCTGCTTGTGCGTATCCACAGGCAGTATCGGGCCATTGCCGCCTTCAACACCGCCGTGCTGCTCGGCGGGTTGTTCGGATTGATTCCGCCCAATGTCTGTGCGCTGCTGCACAACCTATTTACTGTGGTCGTCAGTGCTTCCGCGACGCGGCCTTACCTGCCCCGGAGCAGGTACGGCCCGGGCGTGGGGCTTCAAATGTAACAAGCCCGTGAGCCGGTCACTGCCGACGCGGTGGGCCCTCGGGCTCGCAGAACAGTTTTTACGGCGCCCGGCGGGGAGGATTCCCCGTCGGGCGCCTTGTCGCCGCTTGCAGGTTATGGCTGTGTGTGGTATAGTTAAAAACAGTGTAATACCTCATGCCAGAGAGGAGAATGGAAAGATGCCCGCTCAACTGCCAAAGACGTACGACCCCAAAGGCGTGGAACCACGCATCTACCAGATGTGGATAGATGGTAATTATTTCCACTCCGAGGTGGACTGGACCAAGCGGTCCTTTTCCATTGTCATCCCGCCGCCGAATGTCACCGGGCAGCTCCATCTGGGCCATGCATTTGACAACACGATTCAGGATATATTGGTGCGTGTAAAGCGCATGCAAGGGTACAGTGCCGTCTGGGTGCCGGGGACGGACCACGCGGGCATCGCCACGCAGATCAAGGTGGAGGAGAATTTGCGCAAAGAGGGCAAGACCCGCCACGACCTGGGGCGCGAGGCTTTTGTTGAACTCGTGTGGGAGTGGAAACATCTCCACGGCGGCCGCATCATCGAGCAGCTCAAGACGTTGGGGTCCTCCTGTGACTGGGCGCGGGAGCGCTTTACGATGGACGAGGGCTGTTCACGCGCCGTGCGAGAGGTCTTCGTACGTCTCTACGAAAAAGGACTCATCTACAAGGGCAGCCGCATCATCAACTGGTGCCCTCATTGCACGACGGCGCTCTCGGACGCAGAGGTGGAATACCGCGCGCAGCGCGGACATCTGTGGCACATTCGCTATCGGGTTGCCGGTTCGGACGAGGTCCTTGTCGTGGCCACGACGCGCCCCGAGACGATGCTGGGCGACACAGCCGTCGCCGTGCATCCGGAGGATACACGCTACCGCCACCTAGTGGGCAAAACCTGTGTGCTGCCGCTTATGGACCGCGTCATTCCCATCGTGGCGGACAACTATGTGGACCCGGCCTTCGGCACTGGATGTGTCAAAATCACGCCCTGCCACGATCCCAACGACTTCGAGGTGGCCGCTCGGCACAGCCTTGAACATGTACTCGTGATGGACGGAACTGCCCGCATCAATGAAAACGGCGGCCGATACAGGGGGCTGACGCGCGAGGAGGCCCGTGAGGCCGTGTTACGAGATCTTGAGGCCGGCGGCTTTTTGGCGGGTACGGAGGACCACGACCACAATGTGGGCGCCTGCTACCGTTGCGGCACGCTGGTGGAGCCGCTCAGTTCCTCGCAATGGTTTGTCAAGATGGAGCCGCTGGCGGGACCTGCCATCGATGTCGTGCGCGACGGGCGCATGAAGTTCGTTCCGGAGCGCTTTGCCAAAACCTATCTCAATTGGATGGAACACGTGCGCGATTGGTGCATCTCCCGCCAGCTTTGGTGGGGGCATCGCATCCCCGCGTTTTACTGTGACGACTGCGGCCATGTGACGGTTGTCCGTGAGGATCCGACGGTCTGTGAGGCCTGCCGCAGCGCGCACATCCGACAGGATGAGGACGTGCTGGACACCTGGTTTTCCTCGGCGCTGTGGCCCTTCTCGGTGTTCGGTTGGCCGAACGAGACGCCGGATCTCAAATATTTTTACCCCACTACCGTTGTCACGCCGGGCTATGAGATCATCTTCTTCTGGGTGGCCAGGATGATTTTCTCGGGACTCGAACACATGGGAGATGTGCCGTTCCACACGGCCTACATCCACGGCATCGTGCGCGACGATCAGGGTCGGAAGATGTCCAAGTCGCTCGGCAACGGCATCGACCCGGTGGAGATCATCGACACCTATGGTGCCGACGCGCTACGGTTTACGATGGTCACCGGCAACGCGCCCGGCAGTGACATGCGCTTTTATCACGAGCGCTGTGAGGCCATGCGCAATTTTGGCAACAAGCTCTGGAACGCCGCCCGTTTTGTTCTCATGAACCTTCATGTAGACACCTGGGAACTGCCGGAAGAACTGGCGCTGGAGGACAAATGGATTCTCTCGAAGCTCAACCGTCTCGTGCCCGACGTGACGGAGAACATTGAAAACTACGAGCTCGGTGTGGCCGCGCAGAAGCTCTACGATTTTTTGTGGGACGACCTCTGCGACTGGTACATTGAGCTGGTCAAGCCCCGCCTTCAGGGGAGCGACGATGCGCGGCGTTCCTCCGCCGAACAGGTACTGGTGTCTGTGCTCACCGGCGCGCTGAAGCTGCTCCACCCGTTCATGCCGTTTATCACGGAGGAGATCTGGCAGGCGCTGCCGCACGAGGGACCGGCGCTGGTGGTGGCCGAGTGGCCGCAGCCGGACGAGAGGCTGAACTTCCCCATCGAGGAGGCTGACATGGAACGGGTGATGGCCGCCGTCAGTGCCGTGCGCGCCCGCCGGGCGGAGATGCGCGTGCCGCCGGCCAAGAAGGCGCGACTCCTCGTGGTCACAACACACCGGGAGGCCTTTGAGGAGGGGCGGGCGTCTCTGATGAAGCTGGCCGGGTGTTCGGAAGTGGAGATCCGCGAGACGCCGCCGGAGGATATGAACGGTTTGGTGGCCCTTGTGACGGACAGCGCGCAGCTCTATCTGCCGCTCGCGGAACTGGTCCGCGTGGCCGATGAGCGCGCCCGGTTGGAAAAGGAGAGACGGACGGCCGAGGCCGAGTGGACCAAGCTCTCCGCCAAACTGGCCAACAAGGGGTTCGCGGCCAAGGCTCCGGCGGCTGTGGTGGAGGCCGAACGGACGCGGCTGGACAAATTGGACTCCCTGCTGCGCAAACTCTCCGACAGCCTGGCGGCACTCCCGCCGGAGGCCGATCTCTCATAGATGAAAACGATGACGTATGAGGAGGCGCTGGACTATCTGCATGGGGTCCAGCGCTTCGGTTCCAAACCGGGGCTTCAGCGGGTGGAGGCCCTGCTGGCGGTACTCGGACATCCGGAGCGGTCATTGCGCTTTGTCCATGTGGCCGGTACCAACGGGAAGGGTTCGACTGCCGCGATGGTCGAGAGTATCCTGCGGACGGCGGGGTACAGGACGGGTTTTTTTGTGTCGCCCTTTGTAGAAGATTTCCGAGAACGCGCGCAGGTGGGCGGTGCGTGGCTGTCGAAGGACGAGTGGGCTGCCCGGCTGTCTGGCGTCCGGGCCGCGGCTGCGGAAGTCACGGCGGCCGGTGGGCCGCAGGCGACGGAGTTTGAGCTGCTCACCGCGTTGACGCTGCACTGTTTTGCCGACCATGGCTGTGATATCGTCGTGCTGGAGGTGGGCCTCGGCGGGCGTTTTGATGCGACAAACGCAATCCCGCCGCCGGATGTGGCCGTGCTCACGCCGATCTCGCGCGACCACATGGAGTACTTGGGCGAGACGCTCGCGTCCATCGCGTTCGAGAAGTGCGGCATCGTCAAGCGCGGCTGTCATGTTGTCACCGGCGTCGGGCAGCCGCCCGAGGCGATGGCGGTCATCCGCGCATGCTGCGAGCGAACGGAGACGCCCCTGTGGGCGCCGGACGAGGCGCAGCTGCGCATACAGGAGACCGGCCTGGCTGGCACCCGCTTCACTTATCGGGGGCAGGCGCTGTCCGTGCCGCTGATGGGAGTGCACCAGGTGCAAAACGCCCTCACCGCCTGCGAGGCGGTGAGGGCGCTGACGGCGCGTGGCTGGGCGATTTCAGCGGAGACGGTGGCTCGGGGGCTTGCCGCCGTCCGTTGGGGCGGGCGGCTGGAGATTGTGCGGGAGACGCCGCTGTGTGTGATCGACGGCGCCCACAACGCCGCGAAGACGGAGGCGCTGGCCCGGGCGCTCGACACCCTGTTTGCCGGGCGGCGTCGGGTGATCGTGATGGGTATGTCGGCGGACAAGGAGACGGCTCTCTGCGCCGGGCACATCGCCGCGCGCAGCGATGTATTCATTGCCACCCAGTACAAAAACCCACGCGCGCTGCCGGCCGAGGAAATGGCCCGGCAGGCCGCGCCCCACTGTGCCCATGTGGAAGTGTACCCGGACCCGGGCGCCGCCTGCGCTCGCGCGCTCGCACTGTGCGGGCCCCAGGATCTGCTGCTCGTCTGCGGCTCGCTCTATCTGCTCGGCGACGCCAAACGCAGCCTGACGGAAAGAATACAAGTCAAATGACAAAGGGCAGGGAGATTTCGGAGGTTGCCAAGGTTATTTTTTCGACGGACCCTTGAAGGACAGGAGGCAAAGGACAATGGGAAAGATGGAAGGCATCAGGATACAAAATTATGGATCTCTCAAGTCTATTGCTTGGGGAAAGCTTTTTAGCAATCAGGACGGAAAACCACTTTCAGGGGAGGATGTCAAGCAAAAAAAGGTTCTTTCCAAACTCAGTTGAAAGCCCGTCCACTCGCCTGCGGAAATTATCGTTTTTAGCCACATCCATATGTTTGGATGGCGAAATTTCAACCAAACATGGAAAGAACCAAAAAAATCTTGAATCTTCAACAACTCTGTGCTTTCTTCAGCCTTTTTTCCATGATTTTCGTCGTGTATCAAGTAATTTAATGCTTTTACAGTGGCATCTTGTGACGTCGGTCGCGCTCCTCTCCTGTCAAGCGCGGGTTTCCACCAAGCAACGCCGTTCCCTTGATGCCTCTGACTTCCCAGCTGCCTCTTGACGCCTTGAACTCTTATTAAACAAGTATGACATAAAAGCAGTCAGATTTCTGCTAGAAGTTTTCATTAAATTTATAGATAATTAATGTCCCCGATTATACAATATAAAATATCAGCTAAATAGACTTTAGCTATCAACAAAAAATTGTAGCTTCAGTCGAGGTCATTGTGCGAAAAAGGACGGAAGCATCAGGGGGGAATTGATGCCGCCTTCTTTTCAAAAATAGGTTTGGTGGAGTATGGGATAAATTTTACATCTATCCCGTCGCTTGCGGCATTCAGGGTAAATTAATGGAAAACGCGGGGGGGGGGGGGACGGCGAGTTTAGTGGAGCAATGCAAATTAACATCCAAAACAAATATTATGAGAGATGAGGAGATTTAAGGTGAGGAGATTTAAGGTGAGGAGATTTATGCGCAAGCTAAGAACTATAGCTGCATGGCTGCTGGTTATGATGATGGTCATACCGTCAAATCTAAGTATTATGACTGTCAGTGCACAAGGACTGGAAACTGAGAATCGGAACATCGCGAAACTACGGGCTGTCTACCAATCCAGCTCCGCCAACTTCAACAACACGGGGCAATTAGTGACGGACGGTATTCTTTCGCCGGAAGCGATCACACCGGTAATCACCCGGCAATGGGACGATAGTCCTTCGGCAGAGGATGCATCCTCCGCATTTGATGGACTGAGCACGACAAAATATTTCTGTCATCATCCCCAAACATGGGTGCAGTATCAATTCCCAAGAGGGGTTAAATACTCTATTTCAAGCTATACGGTAACGACGGCTAACGACAGTCCTGACCGCAACCCGAAAGACTGGGCACTATACGGAGTAACAGATGACGACCAGCTTGAGGTTGTTGATACGCAAACTGGACAGTTGACTAATCTTGCCGCTTATACTGCCAGAACATTCAACACGACTCAGAATTTGGGGAAAACGTACAAAGCTTACAGGCTTACGATAACAGCCAATAATGGCAACACGCAAGGTGACTATGGCGGCAACATTCAATTCGCCGAGCTGGATCTTTTGAATTCGGGCGTTTCGGTGATCACTAAACCCTCCACAAGCAATATTTTTTCCAGCTACTGGCAAAGCGCCACCGCTTCAACCGAGTGGGTATACATAGACTTAGGCGGTCCGAGCAAGATTGATGGATTCAAGCTTGTATGGGGAACCGATGATTATGCGTCCAATTATGATATTCAGGTGTCCGACAACGCCAGCTCTTGGACTACGGTGTATTCCTCAACGGCGGCAACGGGCGGCGCCCAAAACATAACACTTCAAAGCCTCGTAACTGGAAAGTATGTGCGGCTTTTGGCAAAGGCCTGTCATGGTTTATCATACATGCTATATGAGTTTGAAGTGCTTGGTGACAATGATGTTGAGGTCTCAAAAAAACCGCAACCTCCGGTAGAGCCAGACGGAAGGAAACAGTTCCTGACGGGCGGCAACTGGAAACTCCAGCGAGCTTCCGAGGTTAACGCGACGGGTCCGAGGATTTCATCATCAACAGATCTTTACGATGATTCAGACTGGATTGCCGCGACCGTGCCCGGCACTGTTCTCGTTAGCTATCTGAACAATGGCGCTATTCCTGATCCCAACTTTGGGATGCAAACGGATATGATTTCAGAGTCATATTTCTTATCCGATTTCTGGTACAGGGATTCGTTCCTCATCGACAATGACAAATTCGGGCAAGAAATCTTTCTGAATTTCAACAACATCAACTGGAAAGCTGACGTTTATTTCAACGGCACAAAGCTCGGAGACATAAAAGGCGCCTTTATCAGGGGCAAGTTCAACGTGACTGGCCTTGCGAATTACGGCGGGGAAAACGTCGTTGCGGTTTATATTTACAAGAACGATAATCCTGGCGCCACACATAACAGAACGTTGGAAAGCACCGGCAAAAATGGCGGCGATCTAGGGAGAGACAATCCGACTATTCACGCCACCGTAGGTTGGGACTGGGTTCCAACAGTCAGGGGACGCGATATCGGTATTTACGGCGACGTGTTCCTGACATATTCGGGAGCTGTTCAACTTGCCGACCCATGGATTGAAACTCACTTAAAAGGAGTCGGCGGCAGCACTGCGTACAACGCGGCTATCGACCCATCGACGGCTTATCTGACGTTCAGAACCGAAGTTTCCAACAGCACGGCAAGCTCTGCAAGCGCAACTGTCAGCGGCACGATTATGCCCGGAAACATAACTTATTCGAAGTCTGTCGATGTCGGGCCTGGCCAAACAGTCGAGGTTGAAATTGACGATATTGAGATTCCCGATCCGAATCTTTGGTGGCCTAACAGATATGGCGATCAATTCCTATATTTGAACGAAACGAAGCTTGAAATCGGAAGCAATATTTCGGACATCAAGTCATTCAGATTCGGCGTCAGGGAATTGCGCACATCGACCTCCGGAGTTTTCAATATTTTTGTCAACGGCGCCAGGATCTACTGTTCAGGGGGAAACTGGGGCATGGATGAGTCGATGCTGCGCTGCAATGACGCGGAAGGCTACGACATAAGGGTTCGCCTGCATAAAGAAGCCGGATTCACGATGATCCGCAACTGGGTTGGGATGACAGGCAATGAAGAGTTCTATAACGCCTGCGACAAATACGGCATCCTGATCATGGACGACTTTTGGCTGGCTAACCCTGGCGACGGGCCAAACCCCAACGATTTCGATATGTTCATGGCAAATGCCTTTGACAAAATCAAGTGGGTGCGCAAGCACCCGTCGCTGGCATTCTATTGCGGGCGCAATGAGGGCCAGCCTTACGGCGGAACCTGGACGCAGCCAAACGGCGACCTTGTTCCGCGCGGAGACGCAAAGCCATATGATATGAACACCGCATTGAGAGAAGCCTGCGCGGATTTAGACGGGACGCGCAAATATGTCGCTAGTTCCGCGCACGCTACGGAAGGCGTCACACTGAGCGGATACGGGCCATATACCGCGCAGGGTCCCAACTACTATTACCAAAGCGGCAACTCTGGCAACTCCAGGTTCCACTCCGAGAGAGGCTTGCCAAACGTTCCGTCGCTCGAAAGCATTAAGAAAATGATACCAGAGGATTCACTGTGGCCTGTTCCGAACATTCAGTGGGCTTATCACGATTTCACGATTAATGGCGCTCAAAATGGAGCTCAGTTCATGACACTTATGCGGCAATACGGCGAGGCGGGCAATGTGGAAGATTTTGTGAAGTACGCGCAAATGGTGAATTATGAGAACCATAAAGCATTGTTTGAAGGCCCCGAGATTTACAGGTCAAACGCGATGCTGATGTGGATGAGCCAGTCGGCGTGGCCGTCATTTGTCTGGCAGACATACGATTATTTCTTCGACACAAATGCGGGGTATTTCGGCATCAAGAAGGCAAATCAGATCGTTAACGCGATATATAATCCGGATAATAGAACGATTGTCGTTGTAAATAACTCCGGTATCAACTATTCAGGTCTGAGGGTTGAGGTTGACGCGTATGACCTCTACGGCAAAAAGGTTAATTCCCAGATTGCGGAGCCTCTTAATCTTGGAGCGGATGAGGCTGTCACGAACGCGACCGGATCAGCGCCTATCACGTCGGCGCAGACGACGACGGATACCAATTTTATCGTTACCCGCGTCTACAATAACGGAGAATTGATCAGTGACAACTTCTATTGGATGACATTCGCGTCAAGCCGCAATTTCCTTGATATGAAGAACCTGGACATGGTTGCTCTTAAGTCGGAAATTACCGATATTGACAATATCGACGGCGTCAGCTACGTTACGGCCAAGATCAAGAACGCCAACGATATACCGGCGCTAATGATAAGGATTAAGACACTGACCGACGTAACCGGCCAGCAGGTTCTGCCCGCGTATTATTCGGACAATTATTTCTCGCTTATGCCGGACGAAGAAACAGAGATAATCATTGAGTTTGATGATAAGCACCTTTTAGGCGAGGAAGCCGAGTTCTTCCTTGAGGGCTACAACATTGCACCCTCCGAGCTTGGAGCGGATGTGCCGAATTACCGCATAGGCACACCCAGATTTATCTGGAATGAGTCATACATCGAAAGTATGATCAACGGCGAGATCTCGCTTGAAGTCGGGGTCACTGCTCTCGAAGATTCCGAACTGGAACTTTATCCTATAATAGCGCTGTATTATGATAACAAGCTCGTTGACGTGCAAGGAGAAAAAACCCTTGCCGTACTCGGAGAGGGAGATAGCGTCAAGCTGCGCACAAAAAGCATTGTCGTCCCATCCGGCCCGTTGCAGGGATATTCCGTTAAGGGTTTCCTGTGGGATGGGAATATGACACCTTTAAGGCAAGCGATCTCTCTTGGGGAATTCGTGGAACCAAGCGACAATATCTTGCTCAAGAAGCCGGCTTCCGCCAACGGGTACACGGATAACTGGCCGCCCGAAATGGGTAATGACGGCAATACTGCGACACGCTGGTCATCCGCATACTCTAATAATCAGCCGTACGTGGTTAATTTAAGGGGCGAATATCAGATAGAAAAAGTCTCAATTGAATGGGAATCGGCGCGTGCCGCGACATTCCAAATACAAATAGGGAACAGCCCGAATGGTCCGTGGACTACACTTACGCCAATAGGCGCAACCAGTGATGTAATAAACGGTACCGGCAGCCAGCACAGTATCCAGACGATAAACTTCCCTCTCTCGGATCCGTGCAGTTATTTCAGATTTTATGGATTGACGAGGAATACGAACTACGGGTTCTCGTTCTGGGAAATTGAGGCTTATGGAGTAGAATCGACGCCTCATAACATAAGGATCAACCCGTTAAACGACCGAAGCGGATATAACGGCATCCCCATGAGGTTTGTCGTCAGCGCCAACGGATCAGCAGGAACAGGCATTGTGTACTCCGCCGACGACCTGCCAGAAGGAGCCGCAATTGACCCGGTCACTGGCGTGTTCACGTGGACGCCGACCGATTCCCAATTGGGGGTTCACAACATAACTTTCATTGTAACGAATGGATTCAAGTCTGATCAAATGACCGTTATGGTCACAATCGGTTACGACTTGGCTTCCGATACGGCCCCGCCATTGTGGCCGCCCGACCCGGAGCTAGATATAACAACGTAAGTCGCTGAAATGGCCCGCTGCTTATGACCTTGATACCGCAGTGGCCGAATATGAGTTGTATAGCGGCTCATCCAGAATTGCGATTCTAAGCCCCGGAACGACCACATATTCAGCTATGAGCCTTATGCCTGAAATAGCGTACGAATTCAGTATCCGTGCCAAGGATTTGGCCGGCATATAGTTCATCCCTCACTATCGAAGTAACTACCGGCCAAGCGCCGGTAGTTACTCTTTATGACAGCGTAGCGTGGACCGGTTCACACCCGACAGTATACTATGCTGACCGCGGTAGCGGTTCCAACCAGCAGAAAACGGACAATGGCCGGTCATCAGCAGCTCAACAGCAATACATTTTTGGATGAGTTTACATTGTCCGGAGCGGATGGCAGGTATGTTCGAATCTATTGCCAAAATGCGACGACTCAGTATGGGTATTCAATATGGGAGTTTGAAGCGTATGGGGCACCGTACATAGGCCCATGAACAATAGTAATTATGTACCTCTAAAAAAATATGGATGAATAAATCCACTTGTCAGTCCGGGATCGGTTTTCCCGGACTGACAAGCAGGGAAAGATATTCGGGAGTGTCGCGCAAACCGTGTAAACGGGATAATCTAGCAAGGATTTGAGAATACTAAGGTTGCTTTTACCCGTACGGAAGACAGGACAACGATGGAGACCGACCCGAGCGCCGAACGGGGTTTGGCGGGAAGCGATGCCGGTAGGTGTCGCTTTCGTAATCGCTTCCCGGAAAACAAAGGCGATAAACTTCGGGGGTATCGGGGGCAGAGCCCCTGATTCTAAATCTATCCTGCGCGGCGGACGTCCAGCCTGTCGGCAAAAAACACCATCAACTGCCCAATTATCATGCCCCAGTCTCGGACAGGCATACTCCATTTCTTGCTGATTTCTTGAATAGAGAGAAAAACAGACTTTTTCACCGCATCATCAGTCGGGTAAGTCGTCTTTGTTTTATCGTGAACTTGCGCAGCATACGATGAAAACCCTCAACCGCATTGGTCGTATAGATGAGCCGCCGGACTTCCTCCGGATACTTGAAATAGGTGGATAGCTCCGTCCAGTTTTGCTCCCAAGATTTGATGATTTGTGGGTACTTCTTGCCCCACTTTTCACGAAACTCTTCCAGACGGTATTCCGCGTCGTCCAGCGTCGGCGCACCATAAACCAGCTTCAGATCGGCCATGACCCCCTTGATATCTTTATACGAGACATATTTCGTGGAATTGCGGATTTGGTGTATGACACAAAGCTGTTGTTCTGTCTTCGGAAACACCGTTTCAATCGCTGTGGAAAACCCGGAAAGATTGTCACGGCAAGCGATTAAGATGTCCTCCACACCACGGTTCCTCAGTTCGTTGCATACCGTCGTCCAGAAACTGGCGCTCTCGTTCTCACTCATCCACATGCCGAGGATTTCTTTCCGCCCCTCCAAGTTGATCCCCAAAACAGAGTACAGACACTTGTTGATCACCTTGCTGTCCTTACGGACTTTGAACACGATACCGTCCAAAAACACCACCGGATACACAGCGTCAAGAGGACGACTCTGCCATTCCGCTACCGCCGGCATGATCTTATCGGTGATACGGCTGATGAGCCCTGCTGATACATCCACCCCATAGATGTCACGTAGATGGTCTTCGATATCGCGCGTAGACATCCCTTTGGCGTACATCGCCAGCACTCGCGCCTCGATGTCGTCTGTGCGCGTCTGTCGCTTCTCAATCACTTGCGGTGCAAAGCTTCCGTTTCGGTCGCGGGGTACGGCGATCTCGCTCTCCCCCCACTCACTTTTGATCATCTTCCTGCCGTATCCATTCCGTGAGTTGCCGCTGTTGTTGCCCAGTACACTGTGCTTGTCGTAGCCAAGGTGTTCGTCCATTTCCGCCTCCAGCATCTTTTCCAGCGTCCCGGAGAACAACCCTTTCAGCTTCGCTGTGATATCAGCAGCCGTTGTGCATCCTTCCGCTATCAGACCTACGAGCGCGCGTTCTTCTTCGTTCAGTTGTGTCATCGAGAACATCTCCTCCTTCTTTCCTTGTGGAGATTATTCCCATTTACACGGCCCGCTATACGTCCTCGTCAGTGGCGACAAAATCTCATAATCGCCGCCACGCGCTCGAACAGCGCCTTCTCGTCCACAAGCCCGGCGTTCGGCGCGGACGGAACCAGCGCCGAATTCCCGACAGGTTGCCTTTCGGTTTGAACTCACAAGGATTTCTTGTAAGTTCAATTTTCAGCAGGTTTGCCGCCTTGATAGATGGTCAGCAACGTGGAAGCTTCGCTTTTTTAACACCGCCTTATGGTGTATCCTGCTCTCCCGATTCCAATTCGTGCAGAACGGCTTTTGCTTCGAACTGCTCAATACAAACGCGAATCAGTTTCTCAATCCCTGGCAAAAGCGCATGCGGCTGATTGGACAGAAGCGTTTGAATGTTTTGAAGACAAACTGACGGTTCATCTTGGCGCAAAAGGGCATCACAGCTCACACTGAGAACTTCCGCAATGCGATACAATGTTCGGACCCTCACCATTTTTTGCCCGCGCTCCACCCTGGAAATAAACGCGGTGCTGATGCCGATTTTTTCCGCAAGCTGCGGCTGAGTAAAACCGGCTATATTTCGATATTTGGCCACGTTGTTGCCCATTGTGATTTGGAAATAATTGTCATCCATATTAAAAACACCTTCGCCCGACTAAATGTGCGCATGTCAACGCGGTCTATGAAAAAAGCGGCTCGCTTTGGATGTATGCGGGAGGCTTTACGCAAAATAGTGCAAGGACGACAAGGAAGAATGCCTTCAATTAGCATGCCTCGGTCTCGGAGGGGCATGCTCTTTTTTTATAGCGCTGTGCCTTTTTGGGGGACAAACAATGTACTCATGTCCACGCCCTCAAAGGCAAGCAGCTTCACCTTGGTGGCGATGCCGCCCGCGTAACCTGTCAGACTTCCGTTTGAGCCGACGACGCGGTGGCACGGAATGATGATGGAGATAGGGTTGTGCCCGACCGCACCGCCGACTGCCTGTGCGGACATCGTGGCTTTGTTCGCCGTTGCCGCCATTTGTTTTGCAATGTCCCCGTATGTGGTAACTTTGCCGTATGGAATCGACCGCAATACTTCCCATACGCCTTGGCGGAACGCGCCGCCGATAGGAGCTAACGGAAGTTCAGATGCGTTCGGCATTTTGCCCGCGAAGTAGCGGTCAAGCCAGTCTTTGGTTTTGTTGAACACGGGTATGCCGTCTTGCTCGGCTGCTTTTTCCGGCAGCGTGTCCCCGTGATATTTCTGCCCGTCTATCCAGAGTCCGACGAGTTTCTCACCGTCGCTCGCGAGCGTGAGTTTGCCTATCGGAGATTGATATTCGCAAGAGCAATACATGTTATTTTGTCCCCCCTGAACCATCTCTTTTCCATCTCTTTAGGCGTGTGCGGCAGTGCGCCCTACGCCCCCGCTGTCAGTTGCTTCTGCAGCGCCAGCAGCCGGGCCATGCGCTCGCGTTTGACGGCGGGCGGCGTGTCGTCCGGCAGGCTGGCGGCGGGGGTGCCGGGGCGCTTTGAGTAGATGAACGTGAAAAGATTGTGGAACCGGACGCGCGTGAGCAGTGACAGCGTGTCGGCAAAGTCTGCTTCGCTCTCCCCGGGAAAACCCACGATTACGTCGCTTGTCAGGTCGAGATCCGGCATTCGGGCGCGGGCGTCGTCTATGAGGCGCTCGTAAGACGCCCGGGTGTAGCCGCGGCCCATCGCCCGCAGGATCCGGTCGCTGCCCGACTGAAACGGCAGGTGTAGATGACGCCGGATCTTGGGATTTTCCGCCATTACGTCGAGCATGCGCCGCGTCGCGTCCTTGGGGTGGGAGGTCATGAAGCCGACGGTAAAATCCCCGGAAACCCGGCAGACCGCCGCCAGCAGCGCGGCAAAGTCGATGGGCGGCGTGAGCCCCTTGCCGTAGGAGTTGACGTTTTGCCCCAGCAGCGTCAGCTCCGTGTAGCCGTCCCGAACCAAAGAGGCGACCTCCGCCAGCACGGCCTCCGGCGACCGGCTGCGTTCCCGGCCGCGCACGTGGGGCACGATGCAGTAGGAACAGAAATTGTCGCAGCCGTACATAATGGACACCCAGGCCCGCGGCGGCGCGCTCCGATAGACAGGCAGCCCCTCGGCGAGCGGCCCGCCGCCCTCGTCCCTGTCGAAGATGCGCCCCGTGCGCGACAGCGCCTGCCAGAGGAGTTCCGGAAACCGCGGCAGCGCGTGAGGGCCGAAGACGAGATCGACGTGCCGGTACGAGCGGCGAACCTTCTCCACCGCCTCGGGCTCCTGCATCATACAGCCGCACAGCGCGATGAGCTGGTGCGGCTTGTTTCGCTTCGTGTGGATCAGCGCGCCCACATTGCCCAGCACCCGCATCTCGGCGTGTTCCCGTACGGCGCAGGTGTTGATGACGATGAGATCCGCCTCTTCCTCGCGCGACGTAAAGCCGCAGCCCATCTCAAAGAGCATGCCGCGCAGACGCTCGGAGTCGGCCTCGTTTTGCTGGCAGCCGTACGTGTCCACAAATGCGAGCGGAGGCGCGTCGGCGCCTCCGAACAGAGCCCGCAGACGGGCCATATACGCCTGTTGTTCCGGCGCGTATCCCATGGGTTCACCTCGCGGGGCCGGACGCCCTGTGACGGTGTCCGGCGGAAAAATTTTTTACAGCGAGCTCGGCGTGTAGTTGGGGGCTTCTTTGGTGATGTAGATGTCGTGGGGGTGACTTTCGCGCAGACCGGCGCCCGTGATGGAGATGAAGCGCCCGTGCTGCTGGAGATGGGGGATGTCCGGCGCGCCGCAGTAGAACATGCCGGCCTTGATGCCGCCGGTGAACTGGTAGACCACCTCGGAGACAGGCCCCTTGTACGGCACGCGCCCCTCGACGCCCTCGGGCACCAATTTCTTGTTTTCATCTTGGAAATAGCGGTCGCTGCTGCCCTTCGCCTGCTGCATGGCGCCGATCGACCCCATACCCCGGTAAACTTTGAAGCGGCGGCCCTGGTAGATCTCATTGTCACCGGTGGCCTCCTCGCAGCCGGCAAACAGCGAACCGATCATCACGACGTCGCCGCCGGCGGCCAGCGCCTTGACGATGTCGCCCGAATACTGGATGCCGCCGTCGGCGACGACGGGGATGCCATACTGCTGGGCCGTACAGGCCGCGTCGTAGATGGCGGTGATCTGCGGCACGCCGATGCCGGCTACCACGCGCGTCGTACAGATGGAGCCCGGCCCGATCCCCACCTTGACGGCGTCGGCGCCGGCCTCGCACAGCGCGCGCGCGCCCTCGGCGGTCGCGACGTTGCCGGCCACGAGCTGCGCCTCGGGCCAGCGTGCTTTCAGTGTCTGCAGGGCGTCCAAAATGCCCTTGGAGTGTCCGTGCGCCGAGTCGAGCACCAGCGCGTCCGCGCCCACCTCCAGCAGGGCGGAGGCCCTATCCATCATGTCGGCGGTACAGCCGAGGGCCGCGGCCGCGAGCAGCCGTCCGTCGGCGTCGCGCGCCGAATGCGGGTACATGACGGCCTTTTCGATGTCCTTGATGGTGATAAGCCCCTTGAGGGCGAAGTGTTCGTCCACAAGGGGCAGTTTTTCGATCTTATGGCGGCGCAGGATCTCCTTGGCCTCGGTCAGCGTGGTGCCCACCGGCGCCGTGATCAGGCGGTCGCTCGTCATCACCTCGGAGATCGACCGGGAGAGGTCCTCTTCAAATTTGAGATCGCGGTTTGTCAAAATGCCCACCAAGCGTCCGTTCTGACAGATGGGCACCCCGGAGATGCGGTACTTCGCCATCAAGTTGTCGGCGTCCTCCAGCAGATGTTCCGGAGAGAGGTAAAACGGATTTGTGATGACGCCGTTTTCCGACCGCTTGACTCTGTCCACCTCCACGGCCTGCTGTTCGATGGACATGTTTTTGTGGATGACGCCGATCCCGCCCTCACGCGCGAGGGCGATGGCCATGCGATTCTCGGTGACGGTGTCCATGGCGGCGCTCATCAGCGGCACGTTGAGGACGATGGATTTTGTCAGGTGGGTGCGCAGGTCGATCGCGCGCGGAAGGGTTTCGCTGTGCGCGGGCATCAGCAGGACGTCGTCGAACGTGAGGCCGGCTTTGCTGAATTTGACGGCAAAATCCGCATTGACCATAAAAGAGCCCCCCTGTATATTATCAAAAGTGAGAAGATTCGACACGCGGCTGTCGTGGTCTGTATCTCACAATTCTACTACATACAGGGGGGTCTGTCAAGCGAACGAAACTCCCAAAATTAAGAAATTCTTGCCGTTTCAACAGTCTTCGCGCCCGGCGGCGCGGTGTCATGGCCCGGCTGCTCTCAGCGCCGACAGGCTCATCGAACGCAGGTCCGCGCACGTTTCTCTGGCGGCGGCACGGCGTGCGGCGATCGCGTCGTCGAGGGTCGCGTAGGGCGTAGCGCCGAGGCGGCTGTAGTGGATCTCGTTGTAGCCGGCGTCCCGCAGCTTCTGAAGGGCCGGCACGGCGTCGTAGGACAGCTGAAAGATCAGATACTCCTCATAGGCGTGTTCCGTCTGCCCGGAGAGAAAGCGGTCCACGTTGAAGTGGGCGATGCGCGCGTCGATGTTGGCAAAATTCAGTGCTGTATACCCTACCACCAGCGTCGCCGTCAGGAGGCGGAAGAATCGGACATGCGGCCACAGCGTCTTGCAGAGGACGCCGACGAGCAGCACCGCCATCACCGCCATACCCCAGAGCGTAAACGTGCGCAGGATCGTCAGCCCGTGGACGGCGATGTACAGGCCCATCCTGTACGCCGCCGAGACGAGCATGACCGCCGTGAAACCCATGATCACCGCGCACAGGGCCCGTACGGTTCGCCAGGGTCCCAGGCGGGACCTGTCGGACAGATGCAGGCAGCCGAGCGTCAGCACGAGGTTCAGGCCGGCGACGTAACACAGTTCGAAGAAGCCGGCACGCGCATACTGCGCATAGCCGGACACACCCGCGGGCAGTTGGGACGTCGTGCCGCCGAACAGGTAGACAAATTGGACGGCGCAAAACAGCGCATAGAGCAGCGCGAAGAGGAGCAGCGCCGTTGTGATGATCAGAGGCGGCGTCCGGCCGGCGGCGGCGGCGCGCGGCCCGGCGGCCAGCGCGCGATGCCGGAACCCGTAGGCGGCGCTGTAAAACAGGAGCCCCAGAAGGGCGCCGAGGAAGAGACGCGTCAAAAAGACCCCGAGGTCGGCGGATATCCAGGCAAAGGACGACTGTACCAGGCGGCCGAACACCGCGTCCGCTCCGACGAGCCAAAGCAGCGCGAGGGCCAGCAGCGGGCACGCGACCGCCAGGCCGATCAGCACGTGCAGGAAGGGCTTCCCGCGCCCGGCCCCGGACAAGGAGCGCGCCGCGCCGAAGGGCCGCGCGAGGTGCGCAAACGGGAGGTAGAAAAAATTGACCGCGCCGCGCAGCAATGTGCGCGGGCTGTCCCAGGGCGTGTTCTCCCCGTCCCGCAGCAAAAGCAGCAGGATGACGGACAGCCCGGCCAGCGCGAGGAGGTTGAAGGTGGCGAGCAGCCGGTTCGAGAACAGCAGGAAGGGCAGCGCGAGGGCCAGCAGCGCCGCGTACAGCACGAGGCAGGGCGCGGAGGGCCTGGCCGGCCGCCGACCGGCCGTGTACAAAAAGAGGGTCAGGTGCGCGAAGAGGAAGTACAAAAGGAGCCCCGCCTGGGGCGGACCGGCGCGTACCCCCAAAATCTGCACCCACAGGAAGCCAGCCAGCCACGCGCCGGCCAGCATCCACCGGTCGGGCCCGTCGTAGGTGTGGACCCGGCGGACATGGGCGGACGGCGGCGTTCCCCAAGGCGTACCGGAACCGTAGCCGCCGTAGGGCAGCCAGGCCGGGCTGGGAGGCGCCGTAGGGCGCATCGGGCTTGCCGCCGCCCCTGCCGGTTCGGCGCGCGGCGGCGCGGGTTGCGGGTCCGTGCCCTCGGGGTGCGCCGGCCCGGCAGGCGGCGGTGTGGGATCTGGCGGGCCGCCGTGCTGCGGCGAGGGGCGCTCAGGGATTTTATCCATCGTCTTCCTCTCCTTCCACGTATTCGAGAATGTCGCCGGGCTGGCATCCGAGCGCCCGGCAGATGGCCGCCAGCGTCGAGAAACGGACGGCCCGCGCGCGGTTGTTCTTCAGGACAGACAGATTGGCGTGCGTGAGGCCGACCAGCGCGGACAGTTCCGACAGGCCGATCTTGTGGCGCGCCATCATGACGTCGAGATTGACGATGATCGGCATATGACTCCCTCCACGGCGCGTGCGGCGCCGGCATCCGGCCTCAGATTACGAGATCGTTGTCATCCTTGAGACGCGCGGCCTGTTCGAACAGGCGGGCCATCACGCGGCACAGGAGGCCCGCGACGAAGAACACCGGTATGAACAGTGTGTTGTAGGTGGTGAGGATTTGATAGAGGCCGTGCGTCGACCACTCGATGCACAGCCGCACAAGCGCGGACGCCGAGATGACAAACAGGCAGAGGGCCGCCGTGCTGACACGGCGGGCGTTTTCCAGCACGAAGAGCCGCAGCGCGGCCAAATTTTTCAGCACGGCGCGGGCCTGCCAGAGGATGACGGCCGCGCATGCGCCGCAGACCTCGTAAAATGTGAGCCGCCAGAAAAACTCCGGCCATTGGTTTCGGTCGAGCGGGAAAAAGCTCAGCCGGAACGCGCCGCGAAACGGATCCGCCCACTCGGCGTTGAACCGCAAAGACAGGAACGGGGGCAGCAGCAGCAGCCCGGCGAGGTTGAGGACAAATGCCCCCGTGAGGATCCAAAATAGCAGCGCCGACAATGTCTCTGTGGCGTCGGTCTTCATGATGTCCGCCTCCTATGCGCCCGTTTGACTCAGCCGGATGCGGCCTGTCAGAGATCATTATAAAGACTGTCATCTCGTTTGTCAATCTTTTTTTATTGATAATCGATAATTTTATATTGATAGTCAGTGCGACCCGACGCCAAATACCGAACGGCCGCCGAAATCATCAGAGATTTCAGCGGCCGTTCGGCAGATTGGGTAAGAGGGAGGGGCATCCTGTCATCCCGCTTCCGGGTCATTGGCCGGCGCCCGACGAGGTGCGTTCGGTGGGAGAAATCCATCCGAAGCGGCCCTGATGCCGTCGGCGTAGGCCCGGTGCGCGACCGGAAGGTCGGGGAAGAATCCATAGGAGACCGGTGCGCGGAGGTGGGCTTACGGACCCTCAAGAATCCGGCGCTCACCTCGCGCTTTGGTGGACAATTCTAGTATCGAAAGGATTCTCCCAAACTTTACATTTTTTTTAACAGGTGCTTCCGCACATTGTCGAGGAATGTCCCCGTGTCACGCTTGTACACCCGGCCTTTTTGTGATATAGTGAATAACAAACCATTACAAACCACCTGCGCGGGCGAGAGGGGGGCCATCCGTGGGCAAACGCATCCTCGTCACATCCGGAAAAGGCGGCACCGGGAAGACCTCCGTCACCGCCGGCATCGCCTCCTGTCTGGCCGCGTTGGGGCGCCGGGTGGTCTGTGTGGATGCCGACGTCGGGCTGCGCAACATGGACCTTGCGCTCGGCGTGGCGGACGCGGCCGCACTCGACTTCGGCGATGTCATGGCGGGGCATGCGTCTCTCGACGAGGCGCTGAGCGCCCCGCCGGGCCTTCCGAGTCTTTTCCTGCTCGCCGCGCCGTCGGAGATGCAGGCGGAGCAGATGACGTCGGAGGCCTTTGCCCGGCTGACGGCCGAGCTCGCCGAGCGCTTCGACTACTGTTTTGTGGATTCCCCCGCCGGTCTGGGGGCGGGGTTTCAGATGGCGGCGGCCGGCTGTGACCGCGCGCTGGTGGTCAGTCTGTTGGAGCCGGCGGCGCTGCGCGACGCGGCCCGCGCGGTGGAAGCGTTGGAGCAGGCCGGTGTGATGGGGGCCACATTGGTGATCAACCGGGTGCGGCCCCGGATGCTGCGGGAGCCGGGCGCCGCGAATGTGGATGACGCGATGGATGCCGTGGGCCTCCCGCTGCTCGGCGTCGTACCGGAGGACGTGGCGGTGATTCATGCGGGAAACCAGAATGTACCGGTGATTTTATATGCAAGAAAAGGCGCCGCGCAGGCCTATCTTGACATGGCCCGGCGGCTCGACGGGCAGCGGGTGCCGCTGCCCCGGGGCGTCAAAGCGCGGTACTGACACCAAGGAAAAGACAGGGCCGGGGGGTCCGCCGGGCGAAGCAGTGCGCGGCTTTGCCGCAGGGGACCCGACAGCCGTGAAATAAGGAGGACGTAACGAATGAACATTGCTCTGATCGCACATGATATGAAGAAAGAATTGATGGTACAATTTTGTATTGCCTACCGGGGGATCCTGCTGCGCCACAGCTTATGCGCGACGGCGACGACGGGCAAGCTGGTCGAGAGCGCCGTCGGCCTGCCGGTCAAGCGCTTTTTGTCGGGCCCGCAGGGCGGCGAGCAGCAGATCGGCGCGCGCATCGCCTACAACGAGATCGACCTCGTGCTGTTCTTCCGCGACCCGATGGCGACGGCCCTGCATGAGTCGGACAACGCCCTGCTGCGCCTGTGCGACATGCACAATGTGCCGATCGCCACCAACGTGGCCACCGCCGAGGTGCTGGTGCATGGTTTGGCGCGCGGCGACCTGGACTGGCGCGACATCGTCAACCCAAAGAACAAAGCGGAGCGCTGAGGATATCTCCGCGCCGCCGCCCGGGTCTGGCCCCGCGGTGGGTCTCCGGCGCGAGACACGTTCACAAGTGTATCATTTGACAGTTCCTCACGACGCGCAGCGTCCTGTACGGGCGCCGCGCCTTGTAGGTGGGCAAAAATAGAAATTTTTTCCATTTTTATTGTGCGTCGGCGCGTAGATTTGGCGTTGTACAAAAAAATAGGAAAAACGATTGACAGAGGGCAGAGAGCTGTGCTATACTATTCTGGCGTGGATTTTATGCCGGAGTGGCGGAACTGGCAGACGCACGGGACTTAAAATCCCGCGGCTTGAAAAAGCCGTACCGGTTCAAGCCCGGTCTCCGGCACCAGCGCCTTGAGGCGTTCCCCGGCGCATGTCGGGCGGGCTTTGGTTACGTATGGTTTTGTCGTGGCCATGGCGCGACGATTCGTCTGGCGCATAGCCTGGCGAAGGGGCTTGCAAGGCAAAGTCGTCCGTTTCAATATCGCGGGGTGGAGCAGTCCGGTAGCTCGTTGGGCTCATAACCCAAAGGTCGGTGGTTCAAATCCGCCCCCCGCAACCAAAAAGCATTGACAAAAAAGATGCACACGTGAAAAAGCCGCTTGTTTAGCGGCTTTTTTGCATTTCTGAGGGCAAAAATTAGGACTACCGCGTCGCAGATACAAAGCGGGCGTTTCCCCATTTGCACATTGCCTTCCTGGATGATGTATGCGGCGGTGGCGACGATTTCGGCGGCGCGGCTCCCAAATGCTCCGCGTAGGCAGCTGTGCAGCGCCATGTCGCGGCGGCACTTGAAGGCAGGGTAGCCGTAGCCGTAGCGCCAAAGGCGTATGTCCGGCGCGTCGGGGCTGGTGTGGAACATTCCGATTGTAGGCGCTTAGAGTCAACACTCAAATGAGAAATTTTCTCATTTGAGTGTTGACTTTTTCTGAAATATGGATATAATAGAAAATGAGCTGTAAGCGTCAAGCACAGGCGCACATAGTGGCGGCGACACGAAGAGGTATAATCGACGACGCTTACAATGAGCGGATATAAAGGAGCGCATTCAATATGCTTTTGCAATTTAATTTTAAAAACTTCAAGTCTTTTCGCGATGATACGACCTTGGATTTAACTGCCACAAAAATCTCTGAATACAGTAATCATGTTATTGCAGTTGGAAACGAAAATGTTCTCCCTGTTGCGGCTATTTTTGGAGCTAATGCCAGCGGAAAGTCTAATGTTCAAGAAGCTTTTAGGTATATGTCCACTTATGTTGTTAGCTCTTTCAGCTACGGCGGCGATGAATCTTGGAAGAAGAGTAAGTCCGAATTTTTACAGCCAACGCCATTCTTGTTTGATGCTAACAGTAAGGATGCAGAATCCTCTTTTGAAGTATATTTTATTTCTTCCAAAGAGGCTGGAGCAAAGATATATAATTACGGTTTTACTGTTGATCAAGTCGGGATAAATGAAGAATGGCTCAACTATAGGTCAAAGTCATCGCGCAGCGAGTACAAAAGGATTTTTTACAGAAATAGGAAAGAACTTGATTTGTCAGGGATTATACCTAAAAGTCAAGAAAATCTTAAAATAGCTCTCGAAAAGGAAACTCTAATTGTTTCACTTGGCGCAAAGCTGAAAATTGCCAAATTAAAGTTGATCCGCGACTGGTTTTTGGATAACGAATTTGCTGACTTTGGGCGCCCTGTCGAGAATTTCTTTTTATCGGAACTTCTGCCAGATGATTTTGTTAAGAGCAAAGACGTCCAGCAAAAAGTCGTAAATTATTTCTCTGCATTTGATCCTTCTATTATAAGCTTTGAAGTCGAAAGGTTAGAAGATAGTGACGATAAAAAGTCTTCAGAAGTACGAATCGATGCAATTCATAAAATGATAGCTTCTGACGAAACGACAACAATTCCGTTGAAGTTAGAATCGGCAGGTACACTAAAAATGTTTGCTCTGTATCCCTTGTTGCAGAAAGTGCTGGAAACGAGTGGTGTGTTGTTTGTAGATGAATTAAATGCACGACTCCACCCACTTCTCGTCCGGACTTTTATTATTACTTTCCTGAATCCAGACACAAACCCAAATCACGCTCAACTTTTGTTCACGTCTCACGATTCGTGGCAGCTCAATAGCAATATTTTGCGTCGTGATGAAGTATGGTTTACCGAAAAAACAGACACGGGTATTTCCAGCCTCTACTCATTGGCGGATTTTGTTGATGAAGATGGAGTTAAAATTCGAAAGGATGAAAACTACGAAAAGAATTATCTGCTGGGGAAATATGGTGCCATTCCTACCATGAAGTGTTTTGATATATTCAAGGGGGAATAGCCATGGTTGATAGAATTGGGAAACGAAAACCTCGCGAAGAATTATTAAAACGCCGTATTCCCCAATTGGGCTACTATTTTATTGTAACTGACACAAAAGAAACAGAGCGAAACTATATGTTTGGCTTGCGAGATTCTATCTCTAAAGAATTACAAGGTAAACTTGTAATAAAAGTTTGCAAAGCAAAAACAATTGAGCTTGTTAGCGAGGCTCTTAATATGGCTTCACTACAACCTCAATATGGTGAACCTTGGATTGTATTTGATAGAGATCAGGTACAAGAGTTTGATCAAATAATTTCGCTGGCAAAAGAAAAGAGCATAAATGTCGGCTGGTCAAACCCTTGCATTGAAATTTGGTTCAATGCATATTTCGGAGAAATGCCTGCATATCAAGATTCGATAGCGTGTTGTAATGGCTTTGAGAAAAAATATTTGCAGGCAGTAAAACAAAAATATGAGAAATCCGATGCTGCTATATACTCAAAACTATGTCGTTATGGCAATGAAAAAGAAGCAATAGAAATTGCAACTAAAAAGTATGTTGAACACGAAAGGAACTGTAATACCAAGCCCTCGGAGATGTGTCCCTGTACCACGGTACATATGTTAATTAAAGAAATAAAAGAAAAGATAGAAAAGGAGTGAACCTTGGTTTTATATGCAGACAATTAATCAAGAATCTATAATCAAGAACCTATTTTGAGCCGTGTTGAGACGACAAAAGAAGACAAAGAAGAAATGGATTATATACTCGCCAGAGGCGGATGTCAGCGTCGAAATGACGCTGACATCCGCCTCTAGTTTTGTGTGCATCCGTCAGCTCAGCGATCTGTCAGCGGTTTGTATCCGTCGTCCCAGAAAAAGAATTGGTATGACGCGGCTTCGGACGCGTATGCGACGGAAGCCTCCGCGGTCACTTCGTCTCCGGCGGAAAGCGTGTGCCGCGCGACGTCGACGGCGAGCAGCCGCCCGTTTGCGTCATATGACGCGACAATCAGACGAAACGCGATGTCTGCCATGGCCTTGACTGCGAACTGCGGGCTGTACGCGGCGCCGGGAGGCGCCGATATCGGCTTGATGACAAGGCGGTTGTCGGTCGATATACTTTTGACGTCCTCTTCAAATACGCCGGAAACGGTGACATTGTGATTCGGCATGATAAACGAGTCTCCGACGATGGCGATGTCTGCGGAACCGTCCGCCGTGTATTGTAAGCTGCCTTCGACCAGATGGTACCCGTCGTCCGGTTTGGCGATTACCGTTATCTCCGTCCCCTGTTCCGCCGTGTCCGGGGCGGCGATGATGCGGCCGTTCGCGATACCGGGCGCGACGGCAATGCTGTGAGCCGCTTCTCCCAGCGTGATCGCGGACACGCTGATGTTGCCCCATGTCGTGTCGTACGCAACAGTCGTCACCAGTGTAACGGTGAGGCTCTGAGCGGGTTCCAGGGTGTAACCCACCCTAAACACGGAATATTGCGCCGGCGTGCCGCCGGCTTGGGCGCCTGTATCGTAGTGACTTGACGCCGTTTTGACGACATGGCCGCCGCTGTCGATCACATCGACCCGAAACTCAGCCTTCGCCGACCACGCACCGATATAGACGTTCAGCGTCTGCGCGGTTTCACTGTAGGGGGCGCTGAATGTGAGGCCGTTGTCTGCTTTTTCAAACACGACACCCTGTGCGTGGCTTCCCGACGGCACGCGGGTTCCGTCGGTGTACGAGAATGTGGCCGTGCCGCTGTTGGGATTCATTTTTGTGATGCCAATCAGCGGCGCGACGTTGCCGATGCCTGTACCGTTTTGCTTGTGTTCGATGTTGCCGAGCGTCGTTGTGTTGAACAATTTCCAGTCTTTGGACCCCTCGCGCGTCAGGTTTACCGACGTCGGCTGCGCTTCGCTCACGATGTACAGATTCTCGTCCGGGACATCGCTCGGCGGCTCTGGCGAGACATCGGTTTCAGACAAGGTGATCGCCTGTAAAATATTGCTGGAAGCCCAAGACGTACTGGCGTTGTGACTGCCGTATACCCTGACGGTGACCTGATCCGACGGCGACAGTTTAAACTCGATTTCGAAAGCCTGGCCCGTCAGACCGCTCGTCGCGTCCCGCTCAACAGAGTCCGTATACATCGTCAGGCCGTTGACATTGAATTCGACGTTCAATTTGCCGCCCCAAATCGCTGTATACAAGGTGAGTATCTGGCTTTTGTCGCTGTGAACCGGCACGGCAAACGAAATCTCACCGCCGATGCCTCTGACGATCAGTCCGCGATAGCTGACGGGGGCGGAATCTTTGGCGTCTGACCACGTAAAAGCGAATTTACAGTCGTTCGCGACGCCGTCAGTCTGAACCGCCTGCAGGGCGCCGATCAACGGCGCCGCCGTGTTCTTTCGCGCGGGGCTTGTCACACTGCCGCTGTTGAACTGCACCCAGTCCGATGAACCTTCCTCGGTGAGGTTGACGCTGCCCGACGCCGCCCCTTTCCTGCCGTATATGTACGTGCGTTCCGCCGGTTCAATCGCTTTGACGACAACCCTTTGTACCACAGTCACGGTGACGTCTCTGTATGTTATCGTCACCGTGATGTTTGTGGCGGCGTCGTTTTGCGGCTTGACGGGAAAGACGACCGCTCCGTTGCCCATGACGCCGGTGTTTGACACAGTCTTCGATACGGCGAACGAAAGCACGCTGCCGTAAATTTTTCCGACGACACCTTCAAATGCGAGCGGTGTTTTGATGTCGTCAAAACCGAGGTTGCCGTTCAATACGATGTCTTTTACAGATTCCCAGTCGTCATAGGCGCGCTCGCGGTCACTGTGGCGGCGTGATTCAGGAGTTTCGCTCCTCACGTCGCTCATATCTCCTTCCACGTCGTTTATCACGCCCGAAACCGCGACGTAGCAGCGCTGATAGTTTGTCAGATCGGAAATCACTGCGGGGAGAGAGGAAACGAAACGTTTTTCGGTCAGATTGTCCGCGTCGGGGCCGTAGTAGATATTGAAACCGGTGTAGGCCACGCCGTTTAGGTCGGCGTTCACCGTCAGACTGCCGTCGCCGGATGTGAGCGTGATGTTCTTGATGATTTCAGGGTAGCAATGGCCGCCGTCGTCAAGCGTGATCGATTTGAGAGAGACTTCGCCGGAGCCGTCTGTGATCGTATACTTGACAATGAGATCGTTGCCGTCAGAGGCCGCCCGGTACGGAATTTCAACGAGAAACGCCTTCTCCGCCGAACCCGCCGACACCGTTTTTGAAAATTCTGGCGCGGAAGCGTCGGACAGCGATGCGGAGATAACGGCCGATGCATTTTGAATGCCGAGCGCGAGCCGCAGCGTCTTTATGCCCGTTCCGGCTTTTGTCATGACCATAAAGCCGTCGCGCACGCCCTTTTTGACGTACTCATAGCTATTTGTGCCCACGATGGACGAGAGTGTTTCGCTTTTGCGCACCGCGGCGTTTCTGTAGCCGATGGTGTTGATGTTGTAAATGCTGCCGTCCGGATTTCTGCCCGCCTGATTTTTCAGACCATCCGTCACGGCGCTGTTCGGAGTATCTGTAAACAGTATGTGCTCGCCGGCCCCGGCGGGGTCAAATCCGGCAAGCACAGCCGTTTTGCCGGACAGGTAAGCGCCCTCGCCGACGTCCGTCCCCGCGACGGCAAATGCATTTTCCCCGGCCTTGACGGCAAACGTCTGTACCGCGCCGCCATTTTTTACGTTGAGCGTGAACGGCTGCTGCGCGCTGACTGTGATTCTGACGGCCGACTCCGCCGTCAGACGCGGCTGCGCTCTGACGCTGAATGTGTTGCCCGCCATCCATAGATTGTCTATACCATTGCCTTCCGTCAGCAGCATGTTCCAGCTCACCGTGTTGCGCGGCGCGTCCAGCGTGATGCCGAGAATGTCTTCAATGATTGAACCGATCGCCAAAGCGCCCGTCCAGCCCACAAAATTGGAGCGCGACGGTTGGGTGTCACTGCTTTCCGTAGAACCGGGGATGTCCCATTCTGACGAATAGTTTTCCCACAGCGTATACAGGTAGTTGTTGTAGCGGTCATACGCACCGCTTGCGCGCACGCGCTCCAGCGCATCTATGTGGCGGACGGCCTCCTGAAACGCCAGCTTGTCATAGCCGTATCGCTGCAGACCTTTGATGTACTGGTAAGACGTCGGAGACCACATCGCGCCGTTCCAGTATCCGCCCGTCGGCTTGAAACTGCTGTAATCATACGCGACGGTAGACAGTCCCTGCGGGCGGAACATTTTCTCAGAGTTGCGCGCATAGAGGCGGATCATGCGTTCGGCCTGTTCCGGCGTGGCCGCGCCCGCCGCCAGCGCCCAAAGCCCGGTCGGCGTGACGATGTTGGTGAAAGCGGTGCCGGCCTGATTGATGTTGAAAAAGAACGAGCCTTCCTCGCTCCACATTTTCGTTTGGAGCAGTTCGTACAGTTCCGTCATCTCTTGCTCATACCGCGCCGCAGTCTCTGCATTGCCGACAGTTTCGGCCATCAGTTTTATGTAGTATGCGTACTGATACTGCTGAAAGCTCAAGTCGTTGGCCGACTGCCCCGTGCCCTGGTTCGGCGTATTGTCCAATCCGTTACCCTGCCCGTTGGACGTGTAAAGCCCGGTCGTCACACGCCATTGGCGCTTGTTGTATTGAAAATTCTCGTCCATGCGGGTAAGGATTGTTTTGCCGTTTATCACTTTTGTAAAGCGGCTTGCGTCGCCGTGCACTTTGTACTGCTCCCATTCCGCCCAGCCGAACAGGGGCGGGTTGTTCCCGCTGATATTGTTGTATTGGTGCCAGGCGTTTGCGTTGGATTCGCTCATTCTGCGCGGGATATAACCCAAACCCGCACCGCTGTCAATCTGGTGGTAATAGAAATTGTCCATCGAGCTCAGTGTCGGAAATTCGGCGAAACCGTACTTGTCAAACATCATCATAAAAAGCGTATCCCACTGGAATATTGTGTCGTCAAATGCTTCGTCGACATAATACACATCTTCCGGGTTCAGCGCTGTATTGGCCTTCTTGATATTCGACTTGTGCGATTGCCACGCCGCATTGTACAGGGCTTCCCAATTTTTGTGCCGCTCGAAATAAACGGACGGTACGTTGTCGATATCAACAACATAGCCGCCCGCGACAGTCTCCGGCGCGGACATGACCGGCACCACACCGAGACCCGTCAGGCATGATAATGCCACAGCCAGGGACAGTACGCCGGCGATAACAGCATTTTTTCGCATTGTCATACACCTCTTCAGACATGTAAGTTTGATTGCGCTAAGTGCGATATTTGCAAGCGCGGGCACATAGACACTACCACCACTACTATACCACAAACGGTCTGCAATGTCAAAAGAAAAGGCAATATTTTTGTACATCTCGACGATTTTCACTCAATTTTTCGCGTAACAGTCCGATGCGCCGTAAAGTGGCCTTGCTTTTATTGTGATAAGAAAATGCACTCACAAAAACGCGTCCAGCACAATTTTGACGCCGAGCGCGGACGGCGTGAAATTGTGTCGCGAGCCGCGACACAATTGAGCTGGTCTCATTTTGTTGAAATTTTGCCGCTTAAATCGCAGGAAGCGAAGATATATTATCTGGAAGAAGCGGCACGGGGATATCTCGGCAGGGATGAGTTCCGCGAATTTATTTCCCGCAAAGCATTTGAGCGAAAAGAAATCGCGGACACGCAAATCAGCGCCACGTCGCCCATTCCGGCAGGAGCGTTCCGAGAGCCATAAAAGCAATACAGCTGGGATATATGTTAATATTTGGTTATAACTAGTAAAAAATTACTTTGCATTAAACAAGAGACACCATTCAGAGAACGAAGAGAGGGCGATGATAAAAGGGAAATTTTGGACAATAGGTAGACGTTTAGGGTCTGTCGGAAAATAAAGTGTGCAGTTGGCGCAGCAATTTTGTGTCCCGGCAAGGCGCCGGGTTCCGCGAATACTTGTAGTATTCAAGGGTTCCGGCAACGCGGCCGGGGTGCAAA
>JAISCT010000054.1 GCA_031265355.1 Oscillospiraceae bacterium
TCATGACAAGGCAGTGTCTTTCGCGTAGAATTGATAATATGGGCACCCTGCGGAATGAACTTGCAGCATGGGAAGTTCGCCGAAATTCTGAGACGGCAAAAATTAATTGGCATTTCAGAGCTAAGGATTCACGCAAGAGATTGATATCCTTGTATCCTAAGTTTGGGCCAACCCTATAGCGTAGAATTAGCGGAAAATAGTATGCGTGGATATCAATGATACAGTACACTAGTAGACTGTGTCACCTAAATGTTTACCAAGCGCCGGTCTTTTTCCCGCTAGACAGCGTTGGCGGGTTCCGCTGATATACGCCAGTATCAGCGGAACCCGCCGCCTTGTCTGACGAAAAAAATCCTCGCCGCTTGCTGACAACCTTTAGATGACACAGCCTACTAGCCATGAAATCGCCGTCTGTTTGCAGAAATGTCTGCCGCCCTGTCCGTGAGACAGGGCGGCAGACAGGTGGCACTTACTTTACTTCCCAAACCGTATGGCACGTCAGCGGTGTGTATGAGTCGCTGTCCCAGATGAACAGTTTGACGACACCTGCGGAGGGCGGCGTTATCGATAACGCCGCCCTTGATAGCGTATTGGTTAGCGCGACGTTGGGCAACGACGACAACGCCGTCAGTTTGCCGTTGACGTCATATGCGGCCAATATGACGCTCGCCGCGCCTTCGCCGCGGAGATACGCATAGGTGCCGAAGGTGGCGCCTGCCGTCGCATATTCGCCGGTGGTGACAATCGATTTGGCGAAACCGACTGTTTCGCCGCCGCTCTCGTCCGGAATCATAAACGGCACGACCGCGTCATCCAGAGTGAAATCCTCGAACACGGCGGAGATCGCCGCTGCGCCGGTACCGCCGGAGGCGGTGTATATGCCCAGTTTCAAGTTGGCGTTGGCGCCAATCGCGTTCGTCACGGCGGCGCGGACGAGCGTCCATGTGCCGTCCTCACCCGTTTCGCTGAAATATCCAGTGAAACTCGTCCCGACCTTCACGAGCCGCAGCCAACACGTCGCGTCTACGTCTGCGCCTGACACGTAGCCTTTCGTCGTGCCAAGGCTGGCGTCGTCCTGCGTCGCGCCCGTCCCGTTGACCTCCGTCGTAACCTTGAAGGCGTTGGCGCTGCCGACTTCGGCGACGCGCCGCGTGTCGTAGAACCGAGACACCGCCACGTAATTGTTCTGATCGACATAGGCGATGAGTGCGGCGGTATGATAGTTGCCGGTCGGCGTATATGTCAGTTTGACCCGTGTGTCGAAATCGGCGTTGCCTTCGCCCAAAACGTTCCAAACGTTTCTGGCGCTGGTGCCGGCGTTCCACATATCGCCGGCCTGCGTCTGCAATTCCAGCCGAGACGGTGCTACGCCGACCAGATAGGCGGGCGTTTCGCTGTCGACGCGCCAGACCGGATTGCGGACATAGGGCATCTGATCTTGATTCGCCGTGAACAAGATGGCGTCGCCGTTGACTGTGAAGTCGGTGTATTTGACTTCCGTCGGCGTGTCGCCCGTGTTAAACAGCCCAATGCTGAGCGCGGACGATCCGCCCACCGGGGCATTCGTCTGCTCGGCGATGAGCCGCCAATTGACGCCGTCCATACTGACGTAACCGGCGAAATTATTTCCCGCTTTTACCATGCGCAGGAACACGTTGTCCGTATCGGCGTATTCCTCGCCGTATCGTTCGTACAATTCCTTGTCGGAGATCGCCGGTTCATACGCCTCGGACGAACTGCGCTCCGATATGACGGCGAAGCACTGCCCGCCGTACGTATTATGAAACCGCCGAACGACCGACACGTAATGATCCTTATCGACCCATGCGATCAGTCCCGCCGACTGCACGGCGGAGAACAGCAGCGCCTTCAGTGCAACGGTCACGTCGAAATCGCCGTCTGGCGCGTCCGTCAGGTATACATTTGTGCCGCTCGCCCGATCCTTCCATATGTCAGCGGGTTCGAGCATCGTCGTCACTTGGTTCGGCGCGGATAGATACGTTTTGCCCGTTTCACCGACGACGCGCCACATTGTCCCGCGTTTGAAGTTCGGATAGACCGATACCAAGACACTCGCTGTCAAGTCGCCGACCATTACCGTCACGGTCGTGTTGCCCTCGGCGACGGCGGTTATCATGCCGTTGGCGACGGTCGCCACGGCGGGGTCGGCGCTTGCCCACGCCGCTGCGGCGATGGCGTCTGCGTCGGTGGGCTCGTACGTGACGCCGACGCTTTTGGAGCTGCCGGCCATCAGCGTTACGACTTTATCGGACAGGGATATGGCGTCCAGACTGACGGGAGACGTTTTCGTCAGCTTGACGGCCGCGCCGCCGCCGGTGAGCATTGGCAGCGATATGATGCTTTCGCGCGTAACCGGAACGAAATATTGGCCCGTAGTGGTCGTTGACGTGGCGTCGGTGAATATCGACGCGTAATACGTCACATCGTCGTCAAGAAAGTCAAGCGCCAATGTTTCGGTGCGGGCGGCGGCAGTGATCGCGCCGACGTACCAGTTTTCGCCGCTTCTGCGGGCGACAATGACGTGTTGCCCCGGAACGCCGCTCACCAGCTTCGATTCGTCCCACGCGGACGGTATCCCCTTCAGAAAGTTGTACGCGCCGGAGTTGCGGTAGACGACGGGCGTGTCGCCGTTGGTTGACGCGCCGCATTCGTAGACTACGGAAAGCGCGACGCCGTGGGTATATGTATATTTGCCGCTGACCCGCGTCTGCAGCGACGGCGTATAGTCCATCGGGCCCGTCACGTTGCGGATGAACGGCAGCATCGTGTTATACGCGGCGGTGACCGACCCGCCGTGCTCGGCGCCGAGTACGCCTTCCCGCGCGACGACGTGCGGATATGTCCGCCGCTCACCGCCGGGCAGGTTCGAGCCGTGGAAGTTGAGCATGAAGCCGTATGCCAACGCGTCCTCATATATGTCGTCGTAAATCTTCAGCATCGATTGCGCCTCGGAATACATATAGTCAACCTTTACGCCGACAATGCCCTTCGCCGCCCATTTATCGAAACGTTCGCTGCGCTTGGCGTGGGTGTTGAGATTGGCCACGTCCTCCCAGACCCAGACGCCGACGCCACGTTCGGCCGCGCTGGCGAACAGGTTGTCCGCCCAGCTTGGGAACGTCTGCGCACTGTGGTTCCACCAATTGTGATCGAGCAGCGTGTATTCCCAGTTCATCTCCGCCGCAAGGTCGAGGAAGCGCATTTGCAGATCGCCGTCACCCATGGACGACGTACCCGTGGACAGCCACGACCAACTGGTGACGCCCGGTTTCACCCAGTCGGCCGCGTCTTCCACAACGCTGGCTGCGCATAGGTTCTCGAACATCTGCGTTTCAAAAATCGCTTTGGTATCGCCGATAACAGTCAACCGCCATGGCGATTGAAACGGCAGGTCGATGATAGGTGCGCCGTTGGCGTATGCAAAATCGAGCAGGCCGCTCGTTCCCGACGGGACAAGTTTTGTTCCGGCGTATGTTCCGTTCAATTCCGCCTGCGCGAACAGCGCCCAATCGTTCGCCGCCGTCCGGATCAGTAGCGGCATACAATACCCGCCGCCGGCCGTCATCGCCGCCGGCGTATACGTGCCGTACAGCCCCTCATACTCGTTTCGGTACGTCTGGCCGTAGATGGTTGCGCCGGATGGCAGTGCGATAGACGTGTTCTCCGCCGCCATGGCGTATGAACCGTCGCCGTCAAGTGCGTAGCGAAACGCCGCGCCGTCGTCGTACGCGCGGGCGATGACGGCAAACGGCTTGCCGTTCTTGATGAAGTTGAACGTTCTCTCAAACGCGTGGTTGGTGTATTCCGACGCTTTGCCGGAATACATCGGGTACGTTTCGTCGATCTCAACCGCCGCACTCGCCGAAACGAACGTCAGCCCTGATGAAAAATCCTCGTAGCCCGTTACATTTAGCCCCATGGCCGCCGACGGCAGCACCTCGCGCCCGCTGATCGCCGCCGCATAGGACAGCACGCCTGCGTCGGACAGACCGAGCGTAAGCACGACCGCACCGTCCGGCGAAGAAACCGTCCAACTCGGCGCCGCGACCGCCGTCGCTCCAGGTGAAAACACGCCCAACGCCATCACCAACGACAGCGCGAGCGCCGCCGCTTTCCTTACTCCATGTCTCATCTTGTAATCTCCCTTTTTGTGTGAATTATATTCTTCGCTACAACGCGTTGTCCCACTCCGCGCTTGTCAAAAGCGCGGAACAACGTGCAGATGATAAAAGCATGCGCTTACGAAAAACTTCTGTCCTATCCCCCCTTTGTGAAATGGCGCACAGAAGACCCGGCAGTAGTCCGCCGCGAACACGAAGGGCAGTACGCCTGGGACGAAACCGCCCGCACAAACGGTCCCGCCGGCAACCGCTCTCTCTGCACACAAAGCGGCCACAAACTTCCAGACATATCCAACTCGCTGGCTGACGCCGCCGACATCTCTCAACCCACCGCCAAGGCGTGGCTCCAGATTCTGGAGGGTTTGGGGGTCGTCTATCTGTTGAAACCCTATGCCAACAACGCACTGAGGCGCCTGACCAAAACACCCAAACTCTACTTTTGTGATACGGGTCTTGCCGCGCACCTCTCCATGTGGCTGACACGCGAAACGCTGATGAACGGCGCGGCAAGCGGACACTTCTTTGAGAACTACGCGGTGATGGAACTTGTGAAAAACTACGCATACGCGCCGTCAAAAGCGGAGCTGACATACTACCGCGATGCCAACGCGAAAGAGATTGACGTCTTCGTCGAGGAAAACAATGCCGTTCATCCGCTGGAGATTAAAAAGTCGGCGAATCCCGACCGGCGAGCGGTCAGAAAGTTCTCCGTTTTAGAAAAGACGGCGGTGCAAACGGCCGCCGGCGGCGTCATCTGCATGTGCGAGGAACCGATCCCGATCGATTCGTTTCACTGTTTCATCCCTTGCAACATCATCTGAGTGAACAGAAGGGGCGGCAAAATGCCGCCCCTTCTGACGTACTGGCTCACTCAAGATAATTCCAAGGGTTGCGGGGGACGTCGCCCACGCGGACCTCGAAGTGAAGATGCGGGCCGGTGGAGCGGCCGGTGCTGCCCACGTTGGCGATGCGCTCGCCCTGGGCCACTGCCTGCCCCGCACGGACCAGCAGTTTGCTGCAATGTGCGTAGAGGGTGGTGATCCCCTTGCCGTGGCTGATGACCACGCACAGCCCGTAACCGCTGCGACTGCCGGCGAACGTGACGACGCCGCCGTCCGAGGCCACGATGGGGGAACCGGAGGGGCCCGCGAAGTCGAGTCCCTCGTGATTGCGCCGTACGCCAAACAGCGTCCGACTGCCGAAGCCCGAGGTGTAGCGGCCCCAGAACGGGCGGATGAACGTGCCGGTGGGGGACTTGGGCGGCCGTTTTTTGATCCCCACGGCGATGACCTCGTCGACCGGCGCGTCAAGCGTCTCGCGGCCGAACTCCTCACTCCCGACCTCCAGACCGTTCACGTAGCGCAGTTCGGCGGAGACCAGCGCGCGGCCCGGCTGTCCCTTCACCCGGACGGCCGTGTCGCCCGTATAGAGCGAGGCGTCGTCCATCTGGGAGGAGGCGTAGGGGATCTCTTCCTCGTACTGGATGTTCCGGCGCGCCTCCACGGACAGGAAAGGCAGCGTCCATTGCACGACCAGCGGCGTGCCGTCCGCCAGCGCCTCCGGCGCCACGTCGCGGTTCAATGTCTGCAGGTCCTGCACGCTCATGCCGTTGCGTAGCGCGATGCCGGCAAAGCTGTCGCCCGCCGCCGCCGTGTCGTACTGCTCGCCGCGGATGTCGCCCAGCAGCAAGGAGCGGATCTCGGGCAGCGGCTGCTCCAGGGCCCGATCGGTCCACTGGCGTTCGACGCGGATGTCCTGCACAAACGAAACGCTGTCGACCGTGCCGTCCCCGCTGAAGCGGTGCAGCACTTCGTCCAGAACGCGCGTCAGACCGTCGCGATCCTCGCTGGCCGTGACGGCGACGCCGTCCACCGAGAGCACATAGAGCTTCTTGATCTCGGAGATCTGGGCAAAGAGCATCTCCTCCACCTCCGCCCCGTCAAAGACGAGATGCCGGTCGACAAAGGAGTAGCGGTAGGTCACGTTCGGATTCAGGTAATATGGGTAATGCAGGATGTCGGCGGCGCGGGCCGACACGCACTTCACCGCCTCCGCAAATTCCGACTGGGAGGAGACGAAGCCGAGGGAACGGCCGTCCAGCACCACCTCAAGTCCCAGCGTGTAGTAGACGGTCAAAAGCAGCAGCAGCCCGCACGCGGCAAAAAGGATCCGCGCGTTGGTCCGGGCGCCCAATCGACGCCGCAGCGCGGACAGCGCGCACGCGCCCCACAGGTGCAGACGGAGGAAAAAGTCGGTCAAAACCGCCCCGGCGGTCTCCCCAAAGACGGCCGTCAGGGCACAGGCGGCGTAAAGAAGCGCCCAAAGGCGCGCGCCGACAGCCTGCCAGCGGACAATTTGTCCGCCCAGCAAGGCCGAGCAAGGCCTGGTCAGCGACCGAAGACCGCGCCGCGCCGCGGCCGCGAGACAGATGGCCGCGCGCGAGAAAGGGGTGGCGCGCCGTGCGGGCTTTGGCCTGGCGTTGGGCCGGAGCGCGGGGAACCCGCGGTGTTCGGCCGCCGGGGAGAGGACGGACACACCGGTCAGAACCTCCTCGGTCATGGAATCACCTCACCCAAGTATCCGGGTGGCGTTCATCGCCGCGCCCCCGGCCCAGACGGCCGGAGAGCCTGGCGGCAAAGAACGCCACCCACTGAAAAGTTAAATTGCAGAAACAGAAAGTTACATTTCGGTTACAATTGTTGATATCATACACCACGAATCTCCATTCGTCAAGTCTTTTTTGCGGCGGCGGCCGAGAAAAGCTTTCCTTTCTGTTTCTCCGCACGAAGACCCACTACATCTTGTGGTTTTCACCACATGCAGTGGGTCTCCGTTCACGTGGACGCCGGCTGAGCAAAACAGTCTGTTATCTGTTATCTGTCGAACTGTTATCTGCCAACAGGGCGAGGGAAAACAAGCAGTAATTTAAAATATCGGAGCACTGCGCCGCGATGCCGTCCGGTTCGGACACCGTGCGGCGCGTGAGCAGGATGTTTTTGATGCGCAGCGTCTTGATCAGCATCTGGTCGGTGATAGAGGGCACGGCCATGTCGCGCCAGGCGCCGCCGTAGTCGTGGTTCTTACGCAGCATAAGCGCCCGTGCTTCGGCCGCCGCGCCGTCGTAACAGGCGAGGAGAGCCGCCGTGTCGCGGGCGTGCAGCAAGGTCGGATCCGCCAGCACCGCGTCGTCGCCGGGCAGCGCGCCCGACGCCTTCATCAGGCCGATCACGCAGTAGTTGATGACGCCGTGGTATTCGTCGGCGGGCGTGTCCGCCACCTGTGCCGGCGTGTCGGCTTGTTCCAGCGTGCGCAGCCGCCGCAGTTTGATCCAGATCTGGTCGATCAGCGAGACCCAGCGAAATACAAGCCAGGTGGGGCCGTAATCCAGCAGCTTCTCTGCGAAGATGGCGCGGCAGACGCCGAGCGTCTCGTCAAACAGGACCTCCATCGACATAGTGACATCTCCTCCGGTTAACATGAAGCGCCTATCAGCAGCCCCCACAGCGCCAGTACGGCGGCGCGGCGGCTGTTGTCGGGCACGGCGCCGGGGTCCGCGCCCAGCGCGCGCGCCACGCCCCGAATCTCGGCCGGCGCGGCCGGCGTCTCCGGGGAGAACCGCGCGCCGGTAAAGAGACCTGTCTCGCGCGCCCAGGCGGCGGCCGGAGCGTAGGGGTGGGCGCCGGGTATGTCGGAAAAGCCGGTAGCGCGCGCGCCCGAGACAAAGGGCCGCCGGTCGGCCAGCGCCGCGCGCGGGGCTGCCATGAAGCACAGTTCTCCCCGCGTGACGGTTCGGTCCGGCTGAAAGGTGTTGTTTTTGTACCCGATGGCATGCCCCGCCCGGTCGAGCGCGGCCGCGGCGGCGAAGCAGGGGTCGTCCGGCGGCAGGTCGGCAAACGGGGAGAGCGCCAGAAGCTGTGAAACGCTGACGACGCGGTAGCCGTATTCCGCCAGCAGCGCGAGCTGGCGCGGCAGCGCCGAGGCGATGGGCGTCTGGCACGACATGTTGTAACCGTCCTTTTGGAAGATAACGGCGCCGCGCAGCGCGTTCGGGTCTTGCCGCAGCAATGTGCGCAACGGGACCACCATGTCCTCCACGTCGTCCTCGTACGACCCGCGGGAGGGCTGCCAGCCGCCGCCGTCCACAGACGCGGCCAAGTAGTGATAGCCCATGGAGGCGTACACGTCGTAGGCATTGTGCCCGTCTGGGATACGGTCCACATAGTGGGGCGGCCGCGCGAGCGTCATGCCGACGCCCGTCTCCCGCTCCACCAGCGTGTGGAGGCGCGTGAGGTCGGCAAGCACCTCGTCCGCCGTGCGAAAGAAGCGGCGGGAACGGTAGACCGTGCGGTTCGGGCCGAAGAGCACGTGCCGATAGCCGTGGTTGGCCGGTTCGTGGCCCTCCGTCGTCAGCCGCCGCAGCAGGCAGGCGCAGGCCAGAGCCCCGGCCTGGTCGTCCTGCTCGAAGCGGGCGTAATGGTCGTAGGCGCGCCCGAAGACAAAGTGGGTGTGGATCTCGCCCGCTGTGTCCGGGTAGTTCTCCGCGGTGGAACCGATGACGTCGAAGGTGGCGTGCGCGTGCGAGCGCGCGAGCACATCCAGCAGGTGCGCCGTGAGACTGCGCCCCTTGGCGACGTCGGGGGCGGTGGGCAGGGCCGAGGGGCCGTCGTCGAAGGTCATCGCGCAGACCCGCTCGGCCGGCGGGTAGACGCATTCGATGCGGCGGCACACCGACAGATACCGCCCGGCCCGCGCGCGCAGCCGCGCCTTGCGGAGACGGCTGATCCGCCGCAGCAGCCCAAACAGGGGGATGTTCATCGTTCTTCATTCCCTTGCGTCGGATTTTTTTGCGCCGGATCCGGCGCCGTAATTTCGGGGGCAAAGTCCTCCCAGCATTTGCGGTGGAGCAGCCGGTCGCGGGCGTCCCGGGCCGAGAAGATCCCCAGACGCAGGAGGCTTTTCAGCCGCCGCCCCGCCCCGGGTGGGTCGGTGCGCAGCCGGCCGAGGGCCTCGTGGCGCCGGAAGGCGGGGCAGCCGCGGCAGCGGTATCGCCCTGTTTCCAGGGCCGCGCGGAGCGCGGCGGCGGTGCGCGCGTCGGCTTCCACGTAGGCCCGTCCGACTTCGGCGGGCAGGTGCGCGTCGGACCCCGCCGTGACGAGACCCGGATGGATCCGCACGGCGGCCCGCGTGCGGGCCGTGCTGTCGGGCGCGGCGGCCATCTGGCGGGCGTTGAACAGCTCCCAGCCGTCCACGTGCGCCGGCAGGATCTCCGGCAGGCGCGTCTGGTGGCGGTAGGGGTGGGCCGCAATCAGGAGGCCGCCCTGCCCGTGGACGAACCGAGCCAGCGCGCCGAGGGCAAACCGCCCGGCCGCGTCGCGGGGCAGCCCGGCCTCCTCGGCGCCGGTTTCGATGAAATAGGCCAGCACATGCCCGGCCTCGGTGCTGTATTCGGCGCCCGGGACGACGCACAGATCCGGCGGGCAGGCCGCCAGCGCCGCGCGCGCGCCTTGCAGTGTATTGTGGTCGCAGACGGCGAGTCCGGCGAGCCCGGCGAGCCGGGCGGCCGCGAAAAGCGCCGCAGGCGTCATCTGCCCATCGTGGGAAGCGCAGGAGTGGACATGCATATCAAATCTCACGGCGCGCGTCTCCTTCGCAGCAAACTGTGGACATATGCCAAAGAGCCGGGCCAGTCGGCGGCGGAGAATACGCCGCCTTTGGTGCGGGGGGACAGGCAATCGACGACGAACGCCGCCGCGTGGTCCAGGCGGCCCCGGCGCAGATAGCCGAACGCGGCCGCGGCGTCGCTGAAAAAATATTGCATCCGAAAACCGGTCTGATAAGTGCGCCCGGGCGGGTCCGGCGTCACGCCGCAGGCCGCGTCGACGTACCGGCGGCCCGGCGCCGCGCCGCAGAGGCAGGCCAGCGGAAAGCTGCCCCAGAGACGGGGGTTGATTTCAAGCAGCCGCGCGTTCTCTGGCGTACCTTTGAACTCCACCATGGCAAAACCGGAAAAACGCAGCGCGCGCAAGAGCGCGACGGCCCGGTCGGCGAGGACGGGGAACCAGGCCGACCGGCAGGCGGTCGACGGACCGCCGGAGACAGGGTATTCCCGCAGCCGTTCGTGGCAGAAGACGAGGGCGGGGCGGCACTGTGCGTCCATGAGCACCGAGACGCCGAGCCCGCGGCCCCGGATGTACTCCTGGACGAGGACGGGCGCCTGCACGTCCTCCATCGTGCGGTAGCGCCGCGAAAATTCCGTGGCGTACCGCGCTATCGTGTAGCGCCGCTCGGCCGGGAGACCGAGCTTCTCTCCGCAGCGGTATTTGAGCACTACGGGGTAGGAGAGCCGTCGGGCGAAGTGCTCGAGGGGCTCGTCGCCCTCCGGCGCGAAAGCGGCGGGTACGGGGATCCCGAGGCGTATGGCCTCCCGGGCCACTGCGGCTTTGTCATTGGCCCGTTCGAGCGCCTCCGGCGTCGGCGCGAGGAAATGGGCCGCCGGGCGGAAGTGCGGCGCAAAACGGGCGAGGATGTCCACCGTGCGGGCGCCCACCGGCAGCAGCACGGGGCGTCCGCGGCTGTGGCAGAGGTCCAGCAGGGCCTCGCGGTAGTCGATCTCGGAGAGCCCGGCGGGCAGCAGCCGCGCATGCTCGACCTGCCGGCAGCGCAGGCCGACCGGCGTGTGGGACGCCTCGCAGACGGCGGTCACGGTGTGGCCGGCCGACGCCAGTTCCCGGATCAACGCGGGGGTGGTGCGGTAGTGGCAGTCTGTGACGATCACATGCATGCAAACGGCTCCCGGTCGGCGCCGCCCGTCCGCTGGGTATCAAAATACCCCGCCGCGGCATAAAATGGCGTACGGGCGGCAAAAAGTATCTCTATCATATCATACTTCTGAAGAATTGGCATCCTCCATCACGCACTTCGAGAAAATTGGAAAATTGACAGGCGGTTGTCCCGGATGTACAATAAAAAAGATGCACCGCAGACGCACGGCGAACCGCACGCCGACCCGGTGCGCGGAGGTGTTCGAGGCCGTCAGGGCGTTTCTGGCGCGCTGTGTGCGATTGACAATATGACACCCGGGTAACACCCGGTTGAGGAGGGGGTTGCTTTGCATCCCGTGTTGGCCGCGCTGTTGGGCGGCCTGTTCACATGGGGGATGACCGCGCTCGGCGGCGCCACCGTGTTTTTTTTCAAAGGCATCGACCGACGTGCGCTGGATCTGATGCTGGGCTTTGCCGCCGGCGTGATGATCGCCGCTTCGTTCTGGTCGCTGCTGGCGCCCGCCATCGAGATGAGCGCGACGCCCGTGCCCGCGCTGGTTGGGTTTTTGCTGGGCGGGCTTTTTCTCTATCTGGCCGACCGCCTGCTGCCCCATCTGCACGCGCAGCCGGAGGCCGCGCCCGAGGGGCTGCGGTCCGGCTGGCGGCGCAGCGTGCTGCTGGTCATGGCCATCACGCTGCACAACATCCCGGAGGGGCTCGCCTTCGGCGTGGCTTTTGGCAGCGCCGCCGTCTATCCGGACGCGTGGGCGTCGGCTGTCGCGCTCACCGTGGGCATAGGAATCCAAAATTTCCCGGAGGGAGCGGCCGTCTCGATCCCGTTGCGCCGGGAGGGGCTCTCGCGGCCGAAGAGTTTCTGGTACGGGCAGGTCTCGGGCATGGTGGAGCCGCTGGCCGCCGTCGTGGGTGCGGTGCTGGCGGTTAGCCTCCGGGGGGTGCTGCCGTATGCCCTGTCCTTCGCGGCGGGCGCTATGGTGTTCGTCGTCGTCGAGGAGTTGATCCCGGAGGCGCAGGACGGCGGCAACGGCCACGGCGCCACCGTCGGCGCCATGCTGGGTTTTGCCTGTATGATGCTCCTGGACACGGCGCTCACGTGACGGCAATGTACACTGGATAGTTGAAAATTAACAATTATTTACAATTAAAGAGAGGGCGCGGTGTTGTGGGGGTTTGGGGTGTTGTGACGATGGTGCTGTCCGGCGTGGGGGCGGCGCTGTCATTGGCGGCGGTCTGGTTGTTGCTGCGGCGCAACGGATTGGGGCCGGAGCGGGAAGCGGAGCACTGGCGGGCGCTGCGGCAGGAGCTGCAGCAGGAGTTGCGCGCCGTCCGGCAGGAGACGGGGGAGACCGTGCGCGGATCGGTGAGCGCGCTGGGCGAGACCCTCGCCGGCGCGCAGAGCCGCGCGGCCGAGGCGCAGGACAGACGTTTGGCCGAGCTGCGCGAGCACCTGACGCACAGTCAGGATCAGCTCCGGGTGTCCGTCGGCGAGCGGCTGACCGCGCTGGACGGGCGGCTGCAGGGCATGTCGGCGCAAAATGAGCAGAAACTCGAGGCCATGCGGCAGACGATGGAGGCCCGTCTGCGCCACATTCAGGAGGAAGGCGGCAAGCAGCTTGAGCAGATACGCGCCACAGTGGACGAAAAGCTGCAAAAGACGCTGGAGGAACGCATCGGGCAGTCCTTTGCCCTGGTCAGCACGCGGCTGGAGGAGGTCTACAAGGGGCTGGGCGAGATGCAGCAGCTCGCCGCCGGCGTGGGCGATCTCAAACGGGTGCTCTCCAATGTAAAAACGCGCGGCATGTTGGGGGAGCTGCAGCTCGGCGCGATTTTGGAGCAGATCCTCGCGCCGGAGCAGTACGAGACGAACGTGGCGACGCGGCCGGGTTCTCGGGAGGTGGTGGAGTACGCCGTGCGGCTGCCCGGCGACGGCGACAGGCCGGTCTATCTGCCCATCGACGCCAAATTTCCCGGCGACACCTTCGAGGCGCTCATGCGGGCCTACGAGGCGGGTGTGGCCGAGGAGGTGGAAGCGGCGGCGGCGGCGCTGGAGCGTGTGCTAAAGCAGATGGCGCGCGACATCCAGACCAAGTATGTGAGTCCGCCCCACACGACGGATTTTGCGGTCATGTTCCTGCCGGTGGAGGGGTTGTACGCCGAGGCGGTGCGCCGGGGGATGGTGGAGACGCTCCAGCGGGATTTTCACGTGAACATCGCCGGCCCCACCACGATGGCGGCGCTGCTAAATTCGCTCCAGATGGGCTTTAAGACCCTGGCGATCCAAAAGCGCTCCAGCGAGGTGTGGGACGTTTTGAGCAGCGTAAAGACAGAATTTTCCAAATTTGCCGGCGTCCTGCAGAATGCCCAGAGGAAGCTGGACCAGGCGCGCGGCGACCTGGACGCTCTGGTGGGCACGCGCACGCGGGCCATTGAGCGCAAACTGCGCGACGTCGCCGTACTGCCGGAAAGCGCCTCCGCGGAGGCCGCCGCCCCGCCGCCCGAAGCCGAAGACTGACTTGCGGACAACTGGTCATTGACGCCGCGCGAAAAATGTGGTACACTGAGCAATAGTTCAGATGTCGAAAGTACGTCTGGCGAGGGGTAGATATTTTCAAACGCGTGAAAACGTGGCAGACCGACAAATGGGGTTGGCGGAGAGCCGATTCTCATAACAGTTGCTGGTGTAGCTCAGTAGGTAGAGCAGCTGATTCGTAATCAGCAGGTCAGCGGTTCGAGTCCGCTCATCGGCTCCAGAGAATACCTTTGTAAATGCGTAGCGCTGCCTTGGGTATCAATCGTCTTTCAGCAGGCTGAGCGAGATCCGGTTTTTCTCCTTATCGACTTCTACTACATAAACGGTCACCACGTCGCCGACCCCCAAGAGCTGCGAGGGATGCTCCAGACGCCGCCGCGCCATCCGCGATATATGGATCAGGCCGTCGCGGTGGACGCCGATATCCACGAAAGCGCCGAAATCCACGACGTTACGCACCGTGCCGGAAAGCTCCATCCCAGGCCGGAGGTCATCTAAGGAAAGCACGTCCGTGCGCAAAAGCGCCGGCGGCAGATCTTCCCGCGGGTCGCGCCCGGGGCGTAGCAGCTCGCCGATGATATCCCGCAAAGTCGGCGCGCCAATCCCCAGTTCGTCGCAGAGCCGGGCCAAAGGGTAAGCCTCCGCCCGCTCGCGCAGATCCGCGAGGCGCTCCGGGGCGAAACTCCCGTATCCCAGCACTTTCAGCAGTTTTTTCGCGGCGGCGTAAGACTCCGGATGGACGGCGCTGGCGTCCAGCGGGTTTGCCCCGCCCGGAACGCGCAAAAAACCCGCGCATTGCTCGAAGGCTTTAGGCCCCAGCTTTTTCACTTTTTTCAGCCCGGCCCGGTCGGAAAAAGGCCCGTTTTCCTCCCGAAAAAGGACGATGCTCCGGGCCAGCGCGGGGCCGATGCCGGCCACCCGGGCCAAAAGCGCGGGGCTGGCGGTATTCACATCCACGCCGACGGCGTTCACGCAGTATTCCACCACGCCGCCCAGCCGCTCGTCCAGCGCTTTTTCCGGCATATCATGCTGATACTGGCCGACGCCGATGGCCTTGGGGTCTATTTTTACCAGCTCCGCCAGCGGATCCTGCAGACGCCGCGCCAGCGAAACCGCGCCCCGGATCGTCACGTCCAGATCCGGCAGTTCCGCCGCCGCCAGCTCCGAGGCGGAATAAACGGAGGCCCCCGCCTCGTTCACCACAGCGCAGCCTGGTTTTTCCTCCAGATCGGCGATGGTCTCCGCCACAAAAAGCTCCGTCTCCCGCGAGGCCGTGCCGTTGCCGATGGCGATGGCGTTCACGCCGTATTTTTTGATCCAGCCGAGCATCTGCCGCTTAGAGCCGCTCACTTTTCCGTGCTGCGGCAGCGGATAAAGCACGCCGGAATCCAAAACGCGGGAAGCGGGGTCCACCACCGCCGCCTTGCAGCCGGTGCGAATGCCGGGGTCGAGGGCCAGAACCGTCCTACCCTTCACCGGCGGCTGCATGAGCAGCTGGCGCAGATTGTCGCCGAACACGCCGATGGCCGCTGCCGCCGCTTTTTCCGTCGCTTCCTGCCGCGCCTCCCGCTCCAAAGAGGGAAAGATCAGGCGGCTATAGGCGTCCCGCGCCGCTTCCGCTACCTCCGCCGCCGCGGGCCGCCCCGCTTTGACATACAGCCCTTCGCAGAGGGCGAGGGCCTCGCTTTCCGGGCAGATCACCTTGACCTTGAGAAAACCTTCCGCTTCCCCGCGGTTTATGGCCAGGACCCGGTGGGAAGCGAGCTTGGCCAGCGGCTGCTCAAAGGCGTAGTAGAGCCGGTAAACCGAGTCTTCGTCCGCCGCGGCGGCGGAGACGAGCCGGCCGCGCCTTTGCAGCAGCGCCCGGAGCCGGCGGCGCAGCTCCGCGTCGTCGCTGACGCGCTCGGCGATGATGTCCCGCGCGCCGGCGAGAGCCTCGCCGATGTCGGCGACGCCTTTTTCCGCGTCCACATAAGCCGCGGCCAGCATCTCCGGCGCCGGCGTGTCTTTGGCCTGCGCCTGCAGCAGATCCGCCAGACCCTCCAGCCCCTTCTCTTTGGCCATGCCGGCGCGGGTGCGGCGTTTCGGCCGGAAGGGGCGGTAGATATCCTCGATCTCGCTCTGGGTCGCCGCCGCTTCCACCGCCTTTTTCAGCGCGTCCGTCAGCAGGCCGAGCGTTTCCAGCGAAGCCAAAACCTCTCCCCGCCGCTTGTCCAGCGCTCGGAGCGCCGCCAAACGGTCGGCGATCTTGCGCAGTGTCTGATCGTCGAGAGAACCATGCTTCTCTTTGCGGTAACGGGCGATGAAGGGGAGGGACGCGCCCTCGTCCAAGAGGGCGGTCAGGTTTTCCGCCTGCCAGGGCGCGACGGCAAACTCCGCCGCCAGGATCTGCGTGACGGTCATGGCTGTTTACTCATAGACGGCTTTCACTTCCGTCCAGATGCGGTCGTACACCGGCAGCATCGCCGATAAATCTTCAAAATATTCAGACATAACTAGATCGTTTTCCCCTGGGTAAAAACGGATGTCCTCCTTGAGTTCCTCGGGCAGAGCGGCCAGCACCTCCCGGTGCGGCGTGGAATAATTGATGTAGTCGCAGTTACGGGCGGCGATTTCCGTTTCGCACATGTAGTTGATGAATTTTTCCGCCGCTTCCGGATTACGGCTGGTAGTCGGAATGACCATGGCGTCAGTCCAGATATTCGTGCCTTCGCGCGGCAGGGCAAAATCCAGATCCTCGTTTTCCAGCATCATATTCAGGGCGTCCCCGGACCAGACGACCGCTATGGCCCCTTCGCCGGCGATCATTTTATCTTTGACCTCATCCCCAACATAAGCCTGTGCGAGCGGTCTCTGCTCGATCAGTTTCGCTTTGGCCGCCTCCAGCTCATCCGCGTCGTCGCTGTTCAGCGAATAACCCAGCAGTTTCAGGGTGATGCCGATGGAGTCGCGCTGGCTGTCCAGCATAAAAATTTCTTTCGCGTATTTTTCGTCCCAGAGGATCTCCCAACTGTCCACCGGCTCGTCCACCATCGTTTTATTGAAAAGGATGCCGACCGTCCCCCAGAAAAAAGGCACGGAATACTCGTTCTGCGGATCGTAGGACAGGTTTTTAAAACGGTCCTCGATATGGAGGTAATTGGGTATATTATCCATATCGATCTTTACCAGCCCGCCTTCGTCGATCATGCGCTTGATCATGTAATCCGAGGGGATGGCCACGTCGTAAGCCGTGCCGCCAGCCTTGATCTTCGCGTACATGCTCTCGTTGGTGTCAAATTCCTCGTAGATCACATGGATGCCGTATTCCCGCTCAAAATCCCGCAATACCGACTGATCGATATAGTCTCCCCAGTTATAAACGATGACGGTCTCGGTATAGCCGCCGCCGCAGGCGGAAAGGGGCAGGAGAACCGCGGCCAGCAGAGCGGCCAGCAGCAGCGCGCGGAAAACTCCGGATTTTTGGAAGGCGCGATTTTTTTTCAATTGTTTTCCTCCTCAGAAAATGTCAAAATTTAGCGAAAATGTTTTTGGATTCCGGCATGACGCTGGAATGACGTAGGGGACGGGCTTGCTCGTCCCGATTCCGGCATGACCCGAGGCGGCGATCGCGTCATCGCCGGGTTTTCGCGTCCGCCGTCCGGCGGTTCGCGATGAAGAGCAGCAAGATCACCCCGGCAAACATGATGGTGAGCAGGGCGTTGATCTTCGGGTTCATTCCCCGCCGGGCCATGGCGTATATGGTGATCGCCACATTGGTCACGCCGTTGCCGGTAGTGAAAAAACTGACGACGAAATCGTCGATCGACATGGTGAACGCCAGCAGAAAACCGGTGAGGATGCCGGGCCTGATCTGCGGGATTATCACCTTGGCGTAAGCCATGAGCGGCGTGGCCCCCAGATCCAGCGCCGCGTCGTAGAGCTCGGCCTGCGTTTGTTTCAGTTTCGGCAGGACGGAGAGGATGACGAACGGCAGGCAAAACGTGATATGGGCCAGCAGCATCGACAGAAAACCGAGGGGGATCTTGATCGAGATAAAGAGGAGCATGAGGGAAAGCCCCATGACGATATCGGGGTTGATCATGGGCAAATAAACGAGCTGGGCAGTCAGCGCCCTGGGCAGGCCGCGCATCCCGGACAGCCCGATCGCCGCCACCGTGCCGAGGACGGTGGCGAAAACCGAAGCCAGGACGGCGCAAGCGATCGTGTAGTAGAGGGAGGACATGATCTGGCGGTCATGAAAAAGCTGCGCGTACCAGTCCAGGGTGAATCCGCCCCAGACCCCGCGCGAGCGGGCGCTGTTGAAGGAAAAGATCATGAGGACGGCGATGGGGGCGTAGAGAAACAGAAAAACGAGCGCGAGATAAACGCGCGAACTCACCCGCCTCACCATAGTCCGCCCTCCCCGTCCCCGCGCGAGCGCATGAGCAGCGCGCCCGTGACGAGCAGCAGCGCCATGAGGAAAAGCGAGAGGGCGGAGCCGAAGCCCCAGTCGTATGTCGTGAGAAACTGCTGCTCGATCAGATTGCCAATCAGCGTATACTGGCCGCCGCCCAACAGACGGGGGATGACAAAAGTCGTCATCGCCGGCATGAAGACCATGACGACGCCGGACAGCGCCCCGGCCAAGCTTTGCGGAAAAATGACCCGCCGGAAGGTGACGAGAGGCGTGGCCCCGAGGTCCTCCGCCGCTTCGATCAGGGAGTGATCTATTTTATACAAAACGGAATAGATCGGCAAAATCATGAACGGCAGAAAATTGTAAACCATGCCGAGGATCACGGCCGCGTCCGTGTACAGGATGTTAAACGCCGGCAAATGCAGGAAGGAGAGGACGGAGTTTACGACCCCATTTTTTTCCAAAAGAGTCAGCCAGGCGTAAGTGCGGGCGAGAAAATTCATCCACATCGGCAGGACGATCAGCACGACGAGGATGGAGCGGCGCCGGAACTGCCGGCTGGTCAGGATCAGGGCGGCGGGATAGCCGAGGAAAAAACAGAGCAAAGTGCTGACCGCGGCCAGTTTCAGCGAACGCCACAGGACGCGCAGATAAATAGGCTCGAAAACGCGCGCGAGGTGGCCGGCGGAAAAACTTCTTTCCCCGCCGATCTCCGCCGTCAGCGCGTACCAGACGACGATAAACAAAGGCAGGATGGCGAAAACCAGCATCCACGCCAGATACGGCCCGTTGAGCAGTTTCTTCCTCAAGGGTTTCTCTTTTTCATGACATGGATATCGTCCGGGTATATGTCCAGGCCGATCTCCCGCCCCACCGGCTCCATCAGCGTGTTGTGCAGCATCCACTCCCGCTCGCCGACTTTGACCAGCATCTCGTAATGCACGCCCTTGAAAATGACGGAAGTCACGACGCCGCGCAGCATACCGCTGCCGGCGGGCACGAGTTTGATGTCTTCCGGGCGGACGACGACGTCGATATCCTCATCCGGGGCGAAGCCTTTGTCCACGCACTCGAAGGAGCGACCGGCAAAACTGACGTGATAATCGGCGCGCATCACGCCGTCCAGGATATTGCTTTCACCGATAAAACCGGCGACAAACTCGTTTTTCGGCTCGTTGTATATGTCGATGGGCGTGCCGATCTGCTGCACCAGCCCGTCCCGCATGACGACGATCGTGTCGGACATGGTCAGCGCCTCCTCCTGGTCGTGGGTGACAAAAACAAAGGTGATGCCCAGGCCTTTTTGGATATTTTTCAGCTCGATCTGCATTTCCTTGCGCAGTTTCAGATCCAGAGCGCCCAGCGGTTCGTCCAGCAGGAGGACCTGCGGCTCGTTGACGACGGCGCGGGCGATGGCCACCCGCTGCCGCTGCCCGCCGCTCAGCGACTCGATCTCCCGTTTTTCAAATCCGGGCAGATTCATGAGTTCTAAGACTTCGCCGACCTTGCGCGTTATGTCCGCTTCCGGCAGCTTCTTGATGCGCAAGCCGAAGGCCACGTTTTCGTATACGTTCATATGGGAAAAAAGGGCGTAATGTTGAAAAACAGTGTTGACTTTCCGGGCGAAGGGCGGCAAATGACTGATGCTTTTGCCCTCGAACAGAATGTCCCCACTGGTTTGTTGTTCAAAACCGCCGATGATGCGAAGGGTTGTCGTTTTACCGCAGCCGCTCGGACCAAGGAGCGTGATAAATTCATTTTTCAGGATATAGAGATTCAGCTTGTCAAGGATAAGTCCTCCTCCATAGTCCATGCAAATGTCCCGCAGACGGATGATTTCCTCAGCTCGCGCCATTTTTGCCCGTCTCAGCTCCCTTCCATGTCCAACCCTTCCATTCGTCATTCCGGGCTCGTCCCGGGATCCAAAATTTCCCAAACATAAAAAAACTGGCTGGGGTAGATGGATTCGAACCACCGATGTCGGAGTCAGAGTCCGATGCCTTACCGCTTGGCGATACCCCAATATTTAGGTGTCCATTGATAAATGATAGCATATTTCAATTTAACTGTCAAGAGCTAAGCCCCATCGCCGCCCGCGCGGCTTCCAGCGTCTCCGCCGCCGCGGCCCGGGCCCTCGCCTGTCCGGCCGCCAGCACCTGCTCGACCCGGTCTCCCTCCGCCCAATAAGCGCGGCGGTCACGGTACGGCGCCAACACCCCGTCGATAGCCCCGGCCAATTCCTTCTTGCAGGCGGTGCAGCCGACGCGCCCGGCGCGGCAATCTTCCTCCAGCTCCGCTATCCGGCCGGCGGAATATATTTGATGAAATTTATGGGCGACGCACACTTCCGGATGGCCGGGATCGCTTTTGCGCACGCGGGCCGGATCCGTGACCATCTGCCGCGTTTGCGCCTCTATTTCCGCCGCGGAGGCGGTGATGGCGATGGAATTGCCGTAGCTTTTGCTCATTTTACGACCGTCCGTGCCGGGCAAAAGAGGCGTTTTACCGACGAGCGCCTGCGGTTCCGGGAATACCGGCGCGTAAAGGCGGTTGAACCGGCGGGCCACTTCACGGCAAAACTCGATATGGGGCAGCTGATCCTCGCCGACCGGCACGGCCTCGGCCCGGTAAGTCAGGATGTCCGCGGCCTGCAGCAGCGGGTAGCCCAAAAAACCGTACATATGCAGATCCTTGCCGTCCCGGCCGAGCTGCTGGATCTGGTCCTTGTAAGTCGGCACGCGCTCCAGCCACGACAGCGGCGTGAACATGGAAAACAAGAGATGCAGTTCCGCGTGCTCCTTCACGGCGGACTGGACAAAAACGGCGCATTTTTCCGGATCCAGACCCACGCTGAGCCAATCAAGCGTAATGGCCCGCACAAGCTCCCCCAGCGGTATCTTATCCTCAAACCCGGTCGTCAGCGCATGCCAGTCCACCACGGCGTAGTAACATTCGTATTCATCCTGACGGGCCGCCCAATTCTGCACGACGCTCAAATGCCCGATGTGCAGGGGGCCTGTCGGCCGCATCCCGCTGAAAATTATTTTTTTGGCCAAAATATTCCCGGTTTGGTTAGCTTCGTTGTAAAAGCTGCTTGTTTTAAGACTACTCATAATTCACTCGGCTCCATTGCACTGTGTAGTTTGTCTGTGATAATCGACCTGATTAGCTTTGTTGAATAATCGTGAAGGTAAGTCAGCGAAGAATGTACTTCGCCCGTATTTTTATGGAGCATATACATATCGCCGTCAACGATAAATGTCTCCTCTCCGCCCAATACGGGGAGCCCAATAGCATCTCTGGCGAACCCCTTGGCGGTATTTATCTGAGCAATAGCTCCATTATTGATGTTAAGTTCAACAGAGAGATTGAGGTTCCGCACATCATTACTGATATCGGAATTCGACATAAAGCCTAAGGCGAATGGTTGAATGAGTTCAGTCCAAGCCACATCTCGCAGATCTAGCGTTGACCGCTTGAATTCATTAATATACCTTAGCCCGACCCTTTCAAAAAACGAGGGACGGTATAATTCCAACAGAGCCTCCAAGGGTTTCTTTAGATGCTCTTGGAAATTCTCCCAACGGTCATATCTTGAAGTTGACAACGCTAAGAATGTTGTTCTGAAATATTCATGTTGACAGTCCTCCTATAATATTGTGGTATTTATACCACAATATTATATCCGCTAGCGCCCCTTCTGTCAACTTGCCATATTCAGTTGCCATATTCAGTTTTCTAAAGCGCGCATGTTTATCTGGGCGGTAATTTGTCCGGACATGTTGTTTCAGCTGCGCAAAATGAATAGGCGGCATAAATTGAATAGAAGAAAAGAATTAACATGCAAGGACATAAATTTCAGAAGGCTTTGGGCAGATGCGCAAATGAAATAATCGCTCAATACTTTGACAAAGATATTATTGCCGAGGCTGCGTGACGACGAGGTTTTTGTGGATTGAAATCGTTGAGGCGTTTGGCGCGGACTATTACGTTGTTTGCGACAAGCCGGAATTGGCGGAACGGGTAAGCCGCACCAGAACGAAAGCCCATAAATTCATAACCACGTCGGCTGAGGCCAAAAGTTTGGTGTCCGGTATTATTTAAAGTCATTTTGGCTTAACGCCGGAGCCGCTCTGTTTACCCCGTTCATTCACGCCGAAGAAAACGCGTTCGATTGTTTTTTTAACATTGACGCCGACGACACCGTCATGTGCTGCAGCGCGGAAAAATAACAAGTTCCCAGTATTACAGAGAAATCAGAGACGCATTAGCCGAACTTGACAGTTACAGTTCACACCCTAACCTAAAGTCATCCGCTTTCCCGAAGATCTCTGATATGCTCTGGTAAAGGTTTTTTCCTTCCGAGCGCAACCCGGCAATGACGGACAAAGCGTTGCAAA
>JAISCT010000055.1 GCA_031265355.1 Oscillospiraceae bacterium
ATCTCGTCATAGAGCGCGGAGCGGCAGTAGATGGCTGTTTTCCGTTTCATGCTGTGTTCCTTTCCCGGCTTTTGGCCGTGTGACCGTCAATCGTTCGTGTGCCGCAAACGTCCCGGCCGCCTTTTGTTAATGGACACACAATCTGTGTCCCTAACAGATTAGACCTTTAGGGTCTGTCGAAAAATAACCTGTACATTTGACTTGCCCTTTTGCGCCCCGGCCGCGTTGCCGGAACCCTTGAATATTACAAGTATTCGCGGAACCCGGCGCCTTGCCGGGACACAAAATTGCTGCGCCAACTGCACACTTTATTCCCCGACAGACCCTTACGACCCGGGCCTGGGAAAAATTTCATCACTGCCGAATTGCAGATAGCTCTCTGGCACGCTGCCGACGAGGATGGTCTCGGCGATGTTCACTTGGGCCTCCACATGGGTCTCCTCCTGCACGCCGGGCAGCAGTACGCCGATCGTCACGTCGATGCGCATGATGATCTGGTGGCGCGTTTGATTGATGCCGGCCGAGGTGAAGCTGCTCAGAAAACCGGAGTCCACCATGCCCACAGGGACGATCCGCACTGGGATCGACGGGCCGCGTCCCGAGAGCAGGTCGCCGTTTATGATGTTGCCGAGCGGAATCGACAGTTCCTCCGTGTCGGTGCTCCGCAGCCGGTCGAGGACCCGCTGCGTGACGGCGGCTTTGAGACGGTTGATCTTGACCATGTCCGTCTTGAGCGCCGTGATCTGCCCCGTCACGTCTTTTTCAAAATAGATGAGATCGCCGTATTGCAGATTCTCCGCGCTGATAATGTCGTCCACCGCGCGGTTGATCTCGCCGGTGGCCAGCGTATGCACCCGCGACAGCGCCATCTGGGCGGTGTAGGGGCGGATCTTGGCCTCGGCCCAGACGAAGAGGGCGACGAGAACCGCCAGCCCCAGCGCGGCCAGACGGAGCGCGCGCCGCCGGGGCAAAGCGGGCGGATGGGCGCGTCGCCGGGAACGCGGCGGACGCCCCCCAAATGCGGCCATGACGCCACCCCCTTTCTTCCTCGGCCTTCGGACGCCATATGCCATTGTATGTGCCCGGCGGCGGCGGTTTGACGATGATTTTACTTGACAAGGACTCCGGCCTGCCTGTATCTTGTATATATGACTGATGGGCGGCGGCTTTGTCCGGCGGAGGTGTCCGCCGTTTTGTCCGGGGTGCTGATGGTATGAATGGCGCGCGCATGATTGTGGATACGCTGATCGAAGAGGGCGTGGAGGTGCTGTTTGGGTATCCGGGCGGCGCCGTGTTGCCGATCTATGACGCGCTCTATGAGAGACGGGAGACCATCACCCATATTCTCACCTGCCACGAACAGGGCGCGGCCCACGCCGCCGACGGTTACGCCCGCGCGACCCGGCGGCCCGGCGTGGTGCTGGCCACCTCCGGCCCGGGTGCGACCAATCTGGTCACCGGCATCGCCGCAGCCTATATGGACTCCACACCGCTCGTCGCCCTGACCGGAAACGTGCCGCTCGCGCTGCTCGGCCGCGACAGTTTTCAGGAAGTAGACATCGCCGGCATCACGATGCCCATCACCAAGTACAACTTCATTGTCAAGAGCCCGGACGAGATCCAGGCCAGCGTGCGGGACGCCTTTGCCATCGCACAGTCCGGGCGGCCCGGACCGGTGCTTGTGGATATCCCGCGCGACATTGCTGAAGCCCCCTGCGGGGCGCAGCGCGAGAAACGGCACAGCCACGGCGTCCCTGTTCCCTCCGAGCGCGAGATGGACGAGTTCGTCCGTGCGCTGGCCCGTGCGCGGCGGCCCGTGCTGCTGATCGGCGGCGGCGTCGTGGCGGACGGCGCGGGTGTGACGGCCGCGATGCTGGCCGAACGGCTGGGCGCTCCGGTGTGCGCGACGCTGATGGGCCTGGGCGCGCTCCCTTGGGACCACTCGCTCTTTCTGGGCATGCTGGGGCGCCATGGGCTGCCGGAGGCCAACCGGGCCGTCGAGGCGTGCGATCTGCTGCTGGCGGTCGGCACCCGCTTTACCGAACGGGCAGCGGAGGACAGACGGCAGTTTGCCGGGCAGGCGCAGATCTTTCACATCGACATCGACCCGGCGGAGGTCAACAAAAACATTCCGGCCGACGCCGCGCTCTGCGGGCGGGCGGGCGCGGTGATGGAGGGGCTGCTCGCGCGGCTGCCGCCGCCGCGGGAACCGTGGGGGGCGGCCTTTACGCCGTTTACCCGGCGGGCGTTTCCGGAACCTGGCACGCCGCGCGCCTTGATCCATACCCTCTGGCGCCTCCGGACACCGGGTATGACCGTGGTCACGGACGTGGGCCAGCACCAGATGTGGACGGCGCAGACATATGGCTTTTCGCGGCCGGGCGAACTGATCACTTCGGGCGGACTCGGCGCCATGGGGTTTGGCCTCGGTGCCGCCATTGGCGTCGCGCTGGCCCGGCCGGGGCGGCGCGTGGCGCTGATCACGGGCGATGCGAGCTTGCACATGAACATGGCGGAGTTGGCTACGGCTGTGGCCCTGAACCTTCCGATCTCAATCTTTATGCTGGACAACGCCGGGTTGGGGCTGGTGCGTCAGCTTCAGGACGAACAGTGCGGCGGCCGCCGTTTCGCGGTGGCGCCCGGTCTGCGCACCGACTGGATCCGCCTCGCCGAGGCGATGGGCGCGCGCGGGCTGTCCATGGCCGGGCAGGCCCCGGAGAAGGTCATCCGAGAGGCTCTCACGGCCGAGGGACCCTGTCTGACGCACTGCCCGGTGGACCCCGCCTGCAACGCTTAGGGTCTGTCGAAAAATAACCTGTACATTTGACTTGCCCTTTTGTGCCCCGGCCGCGTTGCCGGAACCCTTGAATACTACAAGTATTCGCGGAACCCGGCGCCTTGCCGGGACACAAAATTGCTGCGCCAACTGCACACTTTATTTTCCGACAGACCCTGAGGGA